>JAEZBW010000071.1 GCA_023426765.1 Bacillota bacterium | reverse complement strand
CCTGCAGGCGTGTACGGCATTTGTCCCATGGAAGTGCCCCAGGGCATAATAATCCATGCCCAGCCCCAGCAATGTGTTTAAATCGATGGGATTATACGGGCTTTGTGTAAAGGCCATATCCAAGGTTCCATGAAACAGGCAGATGTTAATCCGATCCGGGTTGACTGAAGGCAGTGAGAGTGCAGGAAGCTGCTCCTGGCGAAAGGTATCAAAACCGATACCATAAAAATATATGCCGCTGGTTTCATCAAAATATTCATTAGAGTCGGTTGTGAGGATATGTACATTGGAGTTCCAGGGAAAACATCTGTACCAGGAGTTGGACACACCGGGATCATGATTCCCCGGAACCAGAACCACCTGCTTGTCCTCCAGCCGTATAAACTGTTCATTCAGCCAGTGAATGGTTGAAACCGTCACATAATGATGCTCAAAGAGATCCCCGGAAATCACTAGATAATCGGTGTTCCTTTCCTGAACGAGAGAGATGATTTTTTTGAAGGTTTCTTTCAGATCCCTGCGCCGCTGCTGTGAAAAGCCCGCCGAAGCAAGCCCCGTAAAAGGTGCATCCAAATGAAGATCGGCACAGTGAATCAGGGATATTTTTTTCATAGGAATACCTCTGTTTTTCAGGGTTCTTCCCCGTCTTTTGTAAGAATCACGGCGAAAGCCGTGGCATAATTTCGGCTGTGGGTAAGGCTGATATCCATCGAGATGCCGCCCATGCGTTCATAATGCTGCAGTGTGCTGCCATACAGGCGAACCATGGGTTTTCCGCCGGCATCATTGACCATCTCGATGCCTGTCAGCGTAACCCCGTCGGTCAGCCCGGTTCCCAGCGCCTTTGATACGGCTTCTTTCGCAGCGAACCTTGCGGCATAGCTTTCATATCGGCCGTTTTTGCGGCTTTCGCAATATCGGATCTCTTCGTCGGTAAAAACCTTGCGGACAAAGCTTTCGCCATAACGGTCGATGGACTGCCTGATCCGCTCGATTTCAACCATATCAACCCCGCAACGGATGTTCATATTTTCTTCCTTACCCTTTGCCATGCCCGCTTCCTGTAAACGTTTATCCTGATACGGGCGGCAATGTTGTTCCCATGATATAGCCCCGGATATTGAAAAGCACAAGCAAATCATTTTGCCTGTGCCTTGTGTGGCGTCCCGAGTAGGAATTGAACCCACATTAGTAGAACCGGAATCTACTGTCTTATCCTTTGGACCATCGGGACATCTTCAACATGACTATTATACCCTGAGAGGAACGATTTTTCAAACTATTTTTCTAAGAAAACTTATCCATCACTCCGAACAGTTCGTATGAAAGCCGGAGCAAATAGTCGAGAGCAATAAACTCGAAGGACGACCAGACATAAATGGCTGCACCCACAATCAGCCTCCCGTTAGCCTCGAGTTTGGTTTTAACACTGACAGTGCGCAGCAGGATGGCCAGCTGCCAAACCACCATCAGGAGGGCGAGGTAGACGTAAAGGCGGCCTTCAGGGCTTAACCAGCCTGGCTGACGTCCGGTTGGCATGGTCAGTGCCAGAAAGGGCAAAAACACCAGGTGGGAGAGCGCATAAGATTTCATCATGATGATATGAAACCCCGGCGCAACAAACTTTTCAGTGCGCTTGCCGATATACCGGCAAAGGTCTGCAACAGGCCACGCAAAACAAAGCACATTGATAAACCCGATGGCTGCGGATATCAGCAATGCAAGTGTGACCTTCAACGCGATACCGGAGGTCGCGGTCAGCAGGTAATCGTGCAGAATAGATGGTTCGGCATTCACTACATCATATATCCCCACGAAGAAACAAAGGGGCACCAACATCAGGAACGCCGTGTTGAACCGTTTATGCCACGAACGCGGCCATAACAGAAAATCCAATCCGCTCTTCGAATATTCCATCAAACTCTCCCGGAATCAAATTTACTGGGAATCGTATATTGCGAACCAGGCTGGATGATTACGAATCCTAAACAAAAACAAACCCGGTTCTATAACCGGCTTTCCACATTATAACACATTTTAGAGACCCCGTGCAACCAAAATCAACCGCTAACTCTACTGGGGCGTGTTCAGGAACATTACCCGTTAACGCTTCCGGGATGTGAACTGTAAACATTTGCATGTAGTTGTTTCTGCAGGTATAATAAAACTGCTAATACCTGTTTTGGAGGTGGCAGATATGCCTCATGTTATCGTAAAGCTTTGGCCCGGAAGGTCTGAAGAACAGAAAATGAACCTGACCGACAAAATCGCTCAGGCAGTGATGGAAGTTTTGAAGGTTGACGAAACCAGCGTTTCCATATCCTTTGAAGAAATTCCGAAAGAGCGTTGGACACAGGACGTTTATATCCCGGATATTGCAGAAAAAGAAAACCTGCTTTATAAAAAGCCCGGTTACAAGCCATAATTAAGGGTTTTTAGTGTTTTTCGCCTTCCACTCTTCATAATGAACGGTGTTTTTCAGATTTTCCGCAAAAACCGCCCATACCTTTTCGTTGGCAAAGTTATAGCTCCAGGCCGAGGTGCCGGCCAGGTTGTATTTATGCGCCAGCGCAGACTTGTAATTCACCGAATGCTCGTTTTCCAGCCACATTTTATAGGTGATGTCCCCGGATAAAAAGGAAACGACATACTGGCCGCTTTTTTCGTCCCACTGCGGCTGGACGTTGTTTTGCTGCATCAGGTTGTTCGCATCCTGCATGGTTAACGCTTTTCCGGTTTTTGCAGTGATTTTCCCGGTTGCATCGGTGGTTTCCTCCCATAAACGGGTGTACAGGGGGATACCCATCAGAAGCTTATCGGCGGGAACCTCCTTCATGGTTTTCTTCAGATTTTCCTCCACCCAGTCCAGCTCTGCAGTAGAGCCGGCTTTCGGTGACCCTGCCCAGGTCTGGTCATAGGTCATCAGGCAGACATAGTCCACGGTCTGTGCCAATGCTTTTCTGTCATAGCATTTTGACCAGGTATCGCTTCCGTCGGGAACGGTAACATCCACTGATACGATCAGCCCCTGCTCTCTGGCAAGGGGTGTCAATTCCCGCATAAACTGTGTGAATACTTCCTTATCGGTCTTATACATATTCTCAAAATCAATATTGATCCCATCCAGCTGATACAGCGATGCAAAGGCTAAAAGCTGTTTTATCACATATTCCCTTTTCAGACCGTCGTTCAGGATGGTGCTGGAATTGGCGATATTACTGAATTCATTGGCTGCCAGCGCCCATACCTGATAACCATTGTCATGCGCCCATTGTACATATGCGGCATCCGCGCGGTTGATGAAATCGCCCTTATCGTTGGCGAGCTGAAACCAGGTGGGAGATAAAACGTCAATTCCTTCTTCAATCTTCCAGCTTAGATAGGCCTTTGTAAGACGATACATCTGATCCCACACCAGATTAATCTTTCCGGCCGGCAATGTGGGTGTGTTTTTAATGGTTTCAGGAATCAGCCCCAGTTCATAGGACTTCACAACGAGATCCTGTTTCCGGATGTACCCCAGTATGCCCTCGGCGGTTCGAACCTTGTACCATTTATCATATTCCTCGAAAACAATCATTTTTGAACCATTGGACTGAAGATCCTGACCGTTATACTGTTTCAGAATGGGATAACGGATATGCCGGCCTTTTCTGACAACCGCTTCGGTGGATACCGGGTAACCGGTTCTGAGGATGGTTTCCTCCCTGTCGATGATCACCACATTGGTTGAACCAACATATTGAATTTTGATCCGATAAAACGACGCAAGAAAGTCAACCGGAACATACAGCACGCCATCTATTTCGGTTGCCGGGAACTTTAATTCCATCGGAGCGCTGTTGATAAAGGCCTCCAGCTTGTCCGTTTCCATTTGGATAACCCTGTCCGCCGTTGTGACCGTAACCTTTTGCAGGGTTTCGTCCCACCAGATATAGGGATCCAGGTGTGCCTTGACGGTTTGAAACGGCAGCAGAACCTGACCGTCCGAAACCACCGGCGGGTGATCCTCAAGGATTTCCTCCCCTTCAATCACCAGAATTGTATCGGCGGAATCGTATGCGTTGACCACGGTTTCATTGGCCATGAAATGCTTCCTGTAAATCTGCCCCGCCAGGACGGCGCAGCCTGTGACAAATACCAGAACAATAAAAAATAAAATAAAATCTTTTTTCATACCAGACCTCCGGACCCAAACCTTCCAATAAATGATATGATGCAGACCGCAGGTTCATCTCCTGCAAAGGAACCGGCAGCAATAAAGCAAGGCTTGTTCAGCCTGAAACCCGCCGTCGTGTTTCCTGAATATTTTCCGGACCAGCCTGAAGTATACAGTGCGGCCAGTCGATCACATTTATTATATCGTTTATTTCGACAAATGTCTTTTGGAAAATACAAGCGGCTGGAAAAAAGGATGGGTATTCGACATCGCTCAGGGAAAACACGATATAAACGTCTGCAGATCCTGCTTCGATTTTCCGGGATTCAATTCGTGTAAAACGGGCGGAGTGAGGGAAACTGTTTGAAGACAACAAAAAAGGCGCAGTGCGCCTTTAAAAGTTAATGACTAAAGATTTTGTAAAGAGCCATTTCTATTCGGTAAATACTTTCCTCGGGATAAAGGTTTTGAAGCTTTGGAGCATTTTCTCGGTGGGTTCAAAATAGACAACCGTTTGTTCATTTTTATAGTTCAGTATGATGAACCAAACTCCCTCCCCTTCCCGGGTGGAGGTGCAGTCTATCTGTTTTTTAAAGTTCCTGTACTGGGGTGTGAAATGATCGCTTTTCAGTTTGGCGACTATCTCAAAGTTTTTGCAGCTCGCACTGAAAACCCGCACACGTTTCCTTTGGGCTATAATTTTATCAATATCCAGATCCCCGTTGGTCACTGCATACTCATACTCCACGTTCCTGGTTGTCATCAGAAGATAAGCCAGGTAAATGATACCTGCTACAATAAACAAACCCATATCGGCCAAATAGGTTAACGCAACCATCGCCAGTACGAGTGAAGCGATAATAATGGCGGCTGTGATCAGGTAATCCTTAATATCTTTTTTTTTCCTGACGATTTTCTCCATGAAAATATCCATGTCAGTACCCTCCTGTCCATTCCTGATAGAATTCTAT
Source organism: Bacillota bacterium (assembly GCA_023426765.1). Lineage (GTDB taxonomy): Bacteria > Bacillota > Clostridia > DSM-8532 > DSM-8532 > JAAYJG01. The sequence continues at coordinate 233 of JAEZBW010000071.1, read as the reverse complement.
CATAACCTTCCACTGCATGCAACACGAACAGGAAACAAGGTTTCTTAACTTCGCTCAGAATGACACTCACTACACTCAGACTCTAACTATCATTGTCTATAACATTCTTTGAATGTTTTTAAATTGTACTTGACTGAATATAACGGAACATGATAGAATTAAGCAAATTTATTCCAGGATGCATGGGCGAGCAGTGAAGCGAAGCGGAACGACCAGCCCAGGATGCATGGGCG
>JAEZBW010000069.1 GCA_023426765.1 Bacillota bacterium | reverse complement strand
ACGTGACCGCCCGGCATAACAGGGCTTTCGTGAAGCAGTTCTGCGAGGAACGGGAGATGAACCTGTTTTTACTGATCGACATGTCCCGTTCCAACAGCTTTGGCCGCAAAAGGGATTTGATCTCTGAAATAGCCGCCACCCTGGCTTTTTCCGCATCGAAGAACAATGACCGGGTAGGTGTGATCTTTTTTACCGATCGGGTTGAAAAGCTTATTCCATCGAGAAACGGCAGAAAGCATGTGCTGTCCATCATTGAAAACATTCTGGAATATCAGCCCCTGTCGTCCGGAACCGATGTCGCAAAAGCGCTTCAGTTTTTCAACAGGATTGAAAAGAAAAAAAGCGTGGTTTTCCTGATCTCGGATTTCCTGGATGAAGGATATCAAAAGGACATCAAAATCACGTCAAACCACCATGATTTGGTATTGGTGCGGGTTGTAGACAAAGCCGAGGAAAGAATCCCGGCCGGTGCTGTGTTCACCTTTCAGGATCTGGAATCCGGCGAAACAGTTGTGCTGGACAATATGCGCCGGGAATTCCGTCCCGACAGCCAGCTGGGCTTGTATAAAACCAACTTGATCAACATTTACACCGATGAAGACTATGTAAAGCCTTTAAAGCAGTTTTTCAAAAGAAGGGGTCGCAGATGAAACGCAAGCTGGCGGTATTCTTTTTCATATTGTTATTTCTCCTGTGTCAGGGTCATGTGCTGGCTGAAGAGCGTGAACTCTATGTCGGCGATTTGATCGAACTGAAAATCACCACCACGGCTTTTTCCGAAGAGGAATTAAGAGAAAAGTTCAGTGATTTTGAGATTGTCGCACTGGAAAGTAAGCCCGATGGTTACCGGCTGACGCTGCGCACCTTTGAAACCGGTGAAAAGACCATTCAGATGGGTGACAGCGAAATCATCATAAACGTCCATTCCACGCTGGAGCAATATAACAGGGACGATGTTTTTGAGGGAAGTTCGAATGTTTTAAGCCCCCGGTTTTCACCCGACTGGCGGATCGTGGCCGGGCTTTTTGCTCTGCTCTTTCTGGCCTCAGGAGGATTTGTTCTGATAAAGGCTCTGCAAAAAAGAAAGCTGTCCCGGCTTACTCCCCTGCAAAAATTTCTGAAGGATGTAATGCAGGTTAGCCTTGGGGATAAGGACGCCTTTGTGCAGCTGACCTTTTGCCTGAAGGTCTATCTGGAGTCAGCTTTTTCATTCCGCATCCGCGGGAAAACCTCCAGCGAGATTATTAAAGAAATAACCCCCGTGGAGGAACTGCAGGAGAATCTGCCTGAAATCCGTTCCTGGCTGGAAGAGTGTGACTACCTGAAATTCTCGGGCAATGAAGGTTCCAGAGAAAAACGGCAGGAACTGTTCGTTGCGCTGAAAGCGCTTGTAGAGACAGTAGATGCGGTAAGAGGAGGAAAAACATGATACGATTTGCCTCCTGGTATTTTCTTTTATTCATCCCCATCCTCCCTGTTCTCTTTTTCATGTTGAAAAAGAAAGCTGCTCTGAAATTCTCCAGCGTGAAAATGCTGCAGGCATCCGGTATGAAAAAATCCATCCGGCATCTGATCGGGAAGCTTCTGATCTGCCTGAGCATGATCCTGCTGATCACAGCGATGGCAAGACCGCAGCGGCTGGATGAGGATGCTCCGGTCAGCGGCCAGGGTATCGACATTGCGATGGTGCTTGACGTGTCCGGTTCGATGCAGTCCGTTGACTTTCAACCCAGCCGTCTGGCTGACGCGGTGGACACGATTGATAGCTTTGTCGGTGACAGGCCCCAGGACAGAATTTCATTCATCATCTTCGCAGGAACGGCATATACAAGGATTCCGCTGACCCTGGACCATGAATTAATCCGGCAATCCCTCCGCGAGGTTGGCACCGAGTCGGTAAACGAGGACGGGACGGCCATTGGCATGGCCATTTCGGTGGGCCTGAACAGATTGAAAAAAAGCGATGCGGCCTCCCGAATCATGGTATTGGTGACGGACGGCGACAACAACGCCGGGGCTATTAACCCGGCAACAGCCAGCGCGCTGGCAGCGGACATGGGCGTGAAAATATATACCATTGGTGTCGGTACCGACCAAACGATCATCCCGGTGAACGTTTTTGGTCAAATCCGATACCAGCGGGCTGAAGGCGGCCTGAATGAAGCGCTGCTGCAGGAAATTGCACAAACCACGGGCGGCCAGTATTACCGTGCGAAAGACGCAGCAGGCCTGAACCAGATCTTTGATAACATCAATCAGCTGGAAAAGTCCGAGTTTAACCGTGACAATTTCAGGCAATACACCGAACTGGCCTTTGATCTGATAAAGATTGCGTTGATCCTGCTGGTGCTGGGGCTGTTTTTCGACCGTTTTTATTTTGTGCAGGTACCATAACATGCCAGAGGACGGTTCCATGTCAGAATTAGCAGTGGACAGTTCCATGTCAGCAGGTGTTAAGTGCAACCTATCGGTTTTGCCAAACCGGTTATACTGCATTCTCCCGAAGGAGGGTTATTGTTTTTGAACGGACTGGAATTGAAAAACCCGATGAATTTCATATATATTCTCGCCCCGCTCGCCGCTTTTGCGCTGTTTCTTCTGGGCAGACGCAAAAAGGGAAGAATTCTGGGGCAGCTGCGAATCAACACCCGGGAACGGTTTGTCTGGCTCCGGATTGTCTGCATGGCTTTGGGTCTGGGGCTGATATTCTTCTCACTGCTCGGCCCGCAGGTTTTTGAAGGTTTTACCGAGGTGGAAAAGACCGGTCTGGATATTTACGTGCTGATCGATACCTCCAAAAGCATGCTGACCGAGGATATCAAACCCAACCGGCTCAGCCGGGCGCAAAAGATTGTGGAGAGCCTTCTGGACAGCCTTGACGGCGATCGGATTGGGTTTATCCCCTATTCCTCTTCGGCTTATGTGCAAATGCCGCTGACCGATGACTACGACCTGGCCCGGATGTTCCTGGATGTCATTGACACCGAGCTGATTGGCGGGGGCGGAACCAATGCCGGTGCTGCCATCTCCCTGGCGAATGCATCCTTTGACAGGGCGACCGGCAGTGACAGGGTCATCCTGATACTCAGCGACGGAGAAGAATATGACACCAACAGTGTTGAAATCCTGAAAGCCATTTCGGATGACAGCCTGAGGGTGTACACCATAGGGATTGGAACCGAAAAAGGTGGGCTGATTCCCATATATGACGAATCCGGCAACTTCCGGGTGGAGTATAAAAAAGACTCCTCAGGGGAGCATGTCCTGTCAAAGCTGGATTCCGACGCTTTACAGAAGCTTGCGGCATCAGTGAAAGGGAAATATTATCAGTCCACGCTGACCGGTGAGGAAATCACTTCACTGGTTCAGGAGATAACCGCCTTAAAACGAAATGCCTATAAAACCGATAAAATCCGCAGGTTCAGCCAGTTATACCAGTACTTTTCAGGGGCCGGGCTGATCCTGTTTTTAGCGGCTTATCTCCTCCCTGAAAGGAGGCTTCAGGAATGAAAAAGCTGTTTTTAACCTCCGGTGTTTTAACGCTTGTATTCGGTATCCTTTTCCTGTCCGGAATAATTGACTTTAACCATACCGTCAGCCGTGCCCTGACCGCAGGTAACCGGCAATATACAGCAGACAGTTTCACTGAAGCGCTTTCGTCATATGAAACCGGTCTCCAAAAGAAACCCGAAAATCAAGTGCTGAACTATAACGCCGCACAGGCCTCCTATCGTGTTCAGGCTTATGAACAGGCTAATGAATTTTATGGCAAGGCAGCTGGTACTGTTGACCGGTACCTGAACCAGGGCAATGCTTCCTTAAGGCTTGGGGACCGAACCGAAGACGTAAACCAAAAGCTGCAGCACTACACCAGTGCCCTTGAAACCTATCAGCAGGGTATTCTCAGTTTTCCGCAAAGCGTAGAGCTGAAATACAATTACGAATATGTACGGGAAAGGATCAAAGCGCTGCAGGATAACATGCAGAACCAACAACAGAATGAGAATCAAACGGATCAGGAAAACCAGGACCAAAACCAACAGCAGGGCGGCGGACAAGGGAACCAGAACGATAACAATCAAGGGCAGCAGAATAATCAACAGGACAATTCGGGAAATGAAGGGGATTCGCAGGAAAACCAGCAGGGCGACGAGGGCAGTGAGGACAATCCGTCAGAGGGACAGGAAAACGAGCAGCAGAACCCTGAGGATCAACAGCAGGGAGCTTCGGGCCAGGATGAGCAGCAAAACCCCGAAGATCCGCAATCAGAAGCATCCGGCCAGGACCAGCAAAATGAAGAATCTCAGGGGCAGCAGGCTGAACCCTCCCCCGCTTCGGATGATGACAATAATAACGAACAGACCGGTTCTACCGCAGAAGGAACGGTTCAGAACAACAGTGAGATAGAACGGATACTGCAGATGCTTGAAAAACAAGAGGAAGAAGCCCTGAAAAACAATCAGCAAATCAGGGATTCAGGCAAGGAGGACGAACATGACTGGTAAAAAACAAATATTTGGGTTGCTCTTACTCTTCATACTGTCTTTCATGCTGAATTTACCTGCGGGGGCGGCGAAGGATCCGGAATTTACCCTGACCATCGACAGCCTGAACCTTGAAATGGGGGTCAGTACAAATCTTGTGCTCAGCCTTGTGAATGCGCAAAATGCGAAGGTGACCGGGATAAACGGCCTGGACAGTTTTGATGTGCTGTCCTCCAGCCAGTCCACATCGACGCAGATTGTCAACGGAGATATGACAAATAAGAAGGATCTTTACTACATCATCATGCCCAAACAGACCGGCAGCTTTACGCTGCAAGCCACGGTCGAGTACAACGGCAAGACGTATCTGACAAATGAACTGACCGTAAATGTGTCCGAGTCTGCCGGAGCTTCCGGGGAAGAGGCCGGCGACCTTTTTGTCAAAACCATCCTATCGGCTGCGACAGCGGTGCCTGGCCAAAAAGTGGTTTTGACCTATGAGTTGTATTCCCGTTATAACATTGAAAACTTCGGCTTTCTGGACAACATAACCCTGGATGGCTTTATCGCCAATGATATCCCCGAGGATCAGCTGCAGGCCGGGTATGTTTATATCGGCGGCAAAAAATATGTGAAATATGAAGCCAGGCAGCTTGTGTTATCTGCAATGAAACCCGGTTCGTTTACGATACCGGCATACAATTTCCAGGTGAATGTGAGCACCGGTGATTTTTTCAGCAGCTCAAGGGCGGTTTATCTGCAAACCGACTCGCTGGAGCTGACGGTTAATCCCTTACCCAATCCGCCTGCCAACTTTTCCGGGGTCATCGGAAAACTGAATCTGGATTCCAGCTACAGCAGGCAGGAGGTGAATTACGGCGATTCAATCACATTGCGCGTCACTGCATCCGGTAACTGCAGCCTGGATTCCCTGACAAGGATTTTTAACGATGACGTCGCCGGGTTCTCGGTTTATGAAACACAGAAGAGCACGGAAGAAAAAGTTGAAAACAACCAATATCAAGCCCGGAAGGAATTCGAAATCATTCTTGTTCCCGAGACAAACGGTGAAATCACAATTGATCCCGTTTCCGTCACCTGCTTTAATCCTGAAACGGGTACCTATGAGAAGGCAGAAATTCCGGGAACATCAATCCTTGTTCGCGGCGAAGCTCCTGCCGTTCGAGGCCCGGTGCAGTCAGGAACAGGTTCTGTTGAAACCGTGAGGATTGAACAGGTCAGTTATAACACCGGAAGCGATGGATACCTTACAATACAGCTGAAGAAGACTACCCTTACGGCTGCGTTATGGATTTTCGGTGGATTACTGGTATTGGGGCTGGCGATTTTCCTGTTTTTATTCTGGCAGAAAAGAAGCAGTACGGCGCATGACGAGCTTTACCGGAAAATCAGGAAGTCCGCTGACCCCAACGAAATTTACAATTTATTCAATGAAATGATGAAAACCTGCTTTCGTATCAGTCTGAAAGCCGATACACGGGACACCATTTGCAGCCGGTTGTCAGCGTATGGGCTGGATGCTCAGGTTCTGGAAATACAGGACATTCTGGAAGGGAAGAAAACAAAAGCCGGTATGGATGAGGCGAAGAATAAAATAAAGGAAATCTGCAGGAAGCTGAAAAAGCAGCCTTTCACCACAGCATCGGCGAAGCTTTCACAATAAGGAGGGGAAACCCCTCCTTATTCTTTAACGGATCAAATGCTGCTGATTTGATAGAACGTATATGCCGCCGAAACCCCAAGGTTTGCACTTTTACTGGCTATCAGAACCGATCCGGACAGGAACGGGAAGTCAACGTAATACAGCTATATAGCCTCAAGCCGTAGAGTGTGATATAATTCCAGATGCAGTGATTGGTGTTCCGCAACGGCAACAGTTAACATCATGTACTGCTTTCCTGTTGTAATAAAAAAGATGAGGTGATGCTGTGAGAGTATCGATTGAAAACATCAGCCCGGAGTTGGAAGAAGAAATCATCATCCGTTGCCATGAAATCAATGATGAGATTCTGGGGCTGATGAAAAGGTTAAAGAATAAAAGCACAGCATTAATTGGGTACGAAAACACCATCATTTATCAGTTAAAACTATCCGACGTGTACTATTTTGAAGCAGTAGACAATAAAGTGTTTATCTATTGCCGGGATAAGGTTTACGAATCGCGGCAGAAGCTTTATGAGCTGGAACAGCTATGTGGCAGCAGGAAGTTTTTCAGGGCTTCTAAATCCGTCATCCTGAACATTACAAAAATATCTCATGTCAAGCCCTCCATCAGCGGCCGGTTTGAAGCTACGATGGATAATGGCGAGGCCGCCATGGTTTCACGGCAATATGTGCCGGTATTAAAAACCATGCTCGGTTTATAAGGAGGTCGGAAACGATGAAGACTTCAGAATTGATTATGCAGTTCATCAGGCAGTATTTTATCATATTCGGCCTTCTTGTCATTGGTTTGGTTGTTTTCACTTCGCCGGCGCTGATTAACCGGGATTATATCCTGCTTACAATGGCTTTTGCTGCATTGGGAGATCTGCCGGTTTTCGTATTCTGGTCGCGGTCGGAGTTGAGTGAAAAATCCATGCGCTTAAGAACTGTCATTCACTTTATATTGCTTGAAGCCATCATTCTGACATTTGGCGGAATCGCCGGTGTCGTTCCCGATCTAAAGGGATATTTTAGCTTCGGGATCGAAATAGCCGTGATCTATGCGCTTGTTAAATTTATCTCCTGGCGGGGTGACAGGAAGACCGCTGATAAAATTAACGAAAAGCTGAAAAGCCTTAAGAATGTTGAAGAAGAGGAGTAACACGGTTACAGGTTGGCATTCTGTTCCAAAGTATCTTTATCGGGAAGTCCCGGCAGGCTTGCAGGAATTCTTGCAACTTGCCGTTTTTTATTTACAGCATACCGCCAGATTTCTGCAACATACCGTTTCCCCCATTTACGCCGTAAAATAAAGCCCTTATGATGATATCAACACAAATGCATTTGATAAACAATCCTATAGTTATAAAAATGAGAGGGGTATCGTCATGGGAACATTTATTCTGATTTTCGTAATCATACTTGAAATTGCTTTTACAATTTATCGCATGAAAACAGGGACTAACCAGGTTAAAACACTTAGTTGGCTGCGAGTGGGCGGTTTTGCAGGTTTTCTTGTTTTAACCTTAACAACTGTCGTCGAGTGGAGCTTTCGATGGTATTCACTTGCCTTGCTTCTGTTCATACTGGCTGTAAACGGCGGCATCCGGCTTTTAACCAAAAAATTCGGGAACAATTTGTATAAACCAGGTAAAACCCTTTTCAGGGCGATATTCATCGTGATGTTGTTTGCCTTTGCCATCGTGCCTGCGCTGGTTTTCCCGCAATTCAGGCTGCCGGAAACGACAGGAGATTTCAAAACCTCAACTGCAGTCTATACATACACCGATACCAGCCGTATCGAAACCTATACCACCACCGGTGAAAATCGTAAAGTGACGGTTCAATTCTGGTATCCATCGGATGCGCAGGGCAAATATCCGCTGATTATTTTCTCCCATGGTGCCTTTGGCATTAAGACCAGCAATACTTCAACCTACTCAGAACTTGCCTCTAACGGGTATGTCGTATGTTCAATAGATCATCCCTATCACGCAGCCGGTACAGTCGATACGGACGGAAACCTTACTATCGGCAGCACGGCATTCATCCAGGAGGTGGTTGATGTGAACGGTGATGTTTACAGTGGAGAGGAGAAGCTTAACCTCTGCGATGAATGGATGGAATTAAGAACAAGCGACATCACCTTTGTTATCGATACTGTTATTGAAAAAACAAAGACAAGCGATGAACAGGTCTTTACGTTGATCGATTCCGGAAAGATCGGGCTAATGGGTCACTCGCTCGGAGGCGCTGCCAGTGTTCAGCTTGGTCGTGACAGAGAGGATATCGGTGCAGTTATTGATATTGATGGGACAATGCTCGGTGAAAAAAAGGGGATTGTGGATGGTGAAGTGGTACTCAATGATGAACCTTACCCCCTTCCGCTGCTAAACTTCTATTCGGAATATGTTGTTAACGAGCTTGCGGCAGATCCTGATTACATATATCCCAATCAATTTATCACATCATTATCCCCTGTGGCCTTCGAGGTTTGTATAAAAGGCAGCAACCACATGAGCTATACCGATTTACCGCTGTTTTCCCCAATGCTTGCTGAAATGCTGTCGGGCATATCCGGCGGAAATACACCAGCGACGGTAGATAATTACTATTGTATAGAAACCATGAACCGCCTGGTACTTGAGTTTTTCAATTGTTACCTGAAGGAAGAAGGCAGCTTTATGGTGGAACAGAATTATTAAGAAAGAGCATGAGAACAACTGCAAGGAGAGGAACAAGCCTTAAGGGTGATTGTTCCTTTCTTTCTTTTCTCTGTAGAAGCTGATCCAGACTTTACTGGTATATCAGCACAACTCGTACTAAAATTCCCTGGCCGGACATATGTTACAATAGCTAAAGGTCCGGATGGATTTTTTTATTGATTCAGGAAAATTATCGGGGGAGGGTTATCTATGGCCAAATACGTTATGGCACTGGATTCTGGTACAACAAGCAACCGCTGTATTCTTTTCAACGAAAAAGGTGATATGTGCAGTGTGGCGCAAAAAGAATTTACGCAGTATTTTCCCAAGCCAGGCTGGGTAGAGCACGATGCAAACGAAATATGGTCATCCCAGCTTGGGGTTGCCGTTGAAGCCATGCAGAAAATCGGTGCATCAGCAGGAGATATCGCTGCAATCGGCATTACGAACCAACGTGAAACGACCGTTGTATGGGACAAGGAAACCGGCGAACCGGTATATCATGCAATCGTATGGCAGTGCAGAAGAACTTCCGGGTATTGCGACGCTTTAAAGGAAAAGGGATTGGTCGATACCATCCGGCAAAAAACAGGCCTGGTCATTGATGCATATTTCTCAGGGACAAAAGTGAAATGGATTCTCGACAATGTAGAAGGTGCAAGAGAAAAGGCTGAAGCCGGAAAATTACTCTTCGGAACGGTGGAAACCTGGTTAATCTGGAAGCTGACAAAGGGAAAGGTTCACGTGACAGATTACTCCAATGCATCCAGAACGATGCTGTTTAATATCCTTGATTTGGATTGGGATGAAGATATCCTTGCAGAGTTGAAGATTCCTAAAACCATGCTGCCCAAAGCCATGCCCTCCAGCTGTGTTTATGGCGAAACCGATCCTTCCTGGTTTGGCGGGGCAATCCCCATTGGCGGCGCAGCCGGTGACCAACAGGCTGCATTGTTTGGCCAGACCTGCTATAGCCCGGGTGAAGCTAAAAATACTTATGGAACCGGCTGCTTTATGCTGATGAATACCGGCGAAACCCCGGTTTTCTCCAAAAACGGGTTGGTTACAACCATCGCCTGGGGACTGGACGGAAAAGTGAATTACGCGCTGGAAGGTTCCATTTTTGTCGCCGGTGCAGCAATCCAGTGGCTTCGCGATGAAATGAAGCTGATTGATTCATCCCCGGATTCCGAATACATGGCGAAAAAAGTTCCCGATACAAATGGATGTTATGTGGTTCCAGCTTTTGTAGGCCTTGGTGCACCGCATTGGGACCAATATGCAAGAGGAACTATCGTAGGGTTAACCAGAGGATGCAGTAAATACCATGTTATTCGGGCGACCCTGGAATCACTGGCTTATCAAACCAATGACGTGCTGAAAGCAATGGAGGAGGATTCCGGAATTACACTAAGCAGCTTGAAGGTGGATGGTGGAGCGTGTGCGAATAATTTCCTGATGCAGTTCCAGTCAGACATCATAGATGCTCCGGTACTGAGGCCGCAATGTGTGGAAACGACAGCCATGGGTGCAGCGTATCTTGCCGGTCTGGCAGTAGGCTATTGGGGAACAAAGGAGGATGTTGTTAAAAACTGGACCATATCCAGAACATTCGAACCCACTATGGACAAGGAAGACAGAGACCAAAGAGTAAAAGGTTGGAGAAAAGCAGTGAAATGTTCCTTTGGATGGGCAAAAGAAGACTAACATGAAGGTTTTGAAGTAAAAACCGGTTACTGTTTGTGCCGCCG
>JAEZBW010000058.1 GCA_023426765.1 Bacillota bacterium | reverse complement strand
CGTCAGAACCTTCTGCATCTGACGCTCATCCGTATTCTCGTGCTCGCCGCCCAGGCCGGCTCCGTCGGGCTTGCCTACAAGGCCCAGCTGATCCAGCTGCCCTGGCTCGCGCTCGGCGTGACTATCGGCGTATCCCTCGTGCTGTGCCTTGGCACCGCGCTGCGCCTGCGCGGCCCGTGGCCTGTGACCGAACTGGAGTACGCCGTCCAGTTGGCCTGCGACCTGGTCATCCACAGCGTGCTGCTCTATTACTCGGGCGGGTCGAGCAACCCCTTCGTCTCCTATTACCTGGTGCCGTTGACCATCGCCGCGGCGACTCTGCCGTGGCTCTACACCATCGCCCTGGCCGGTCTCGCGCTGGCCAGCTACACGGTGCTGCTGGTGTGGTTCCACCCGCTGGAGATGGCCGCGGGGCAACGCGACAACCTGCTGATATACGGGATGTGGCTGAGCTTCGCCCTGGCCGCCGCACTGATCACCTTCTTCGTCGCCCGCATGTCCGAGGCGTTGCGCCGGCAGGAACAACTGCAGGCCCAGCGCCGCGAGGAAGGCATGCGTGACCAGCAACTGCTGGCCGTCGCCACCCAGGCCGCTGGTGCCGCCCACGAACTGGGCACGCCGCTGGCGACCATGAGCGTACTGCTCAAGGAATTGCGCCAGACCAATGCGGACCAGCCGATGTTGCAGGAAGATCTCGCCCTGCTGCAGGAGCAGGTGAAGCTCTGCAAGACTACTCTTCAGCACCTGGTACGTGCCGCCGAAGCGGATCGTCGCCAGGCAGTGGAAGAGCAGGGCGCCAACGAATGGGTTGAATCGGTGCTGCGCCGCTGGCACCTGATGCGCCCCGAGGCGAGCTATCGCTACCAGACGCTGGGCAAGGGCAAGGCGCCGCGGATGACTCCGCCGACCGACCTGAGCCAGGCGTTGCTGAACCTGCTCAATAACGCGACGGACGCCTGTCCGGACGATCTGGACATCCGCCTGGACTGGGATGCCGGAGAAATCTGCCTGAGCATCCGCGATCAGGGCCCGGGCGTGCCGCTGGCCATTGCCGAACAGCTCGGCAAGCCGTTCTTCACCACCAAGGGCAAGGGCTTTGGCCTGGGGTTGTTCCTCAGTCAGGCCAGCGTGACCCGCGCAGGTGGAACGGTGAAGTTGTATAACCATGAAGATGGCGGCACTCTGACGGAGTTGCGTCTGCCCAGAAGCTATGGCGTGGCCTGATTGCCGCGCTCGCGAGGAAGTACCATGAGCGAAGAGATCCTGTTCGAAGGCGAAGAGCAGCCCCACCTGCTGCTGGTGGACGACGATGCCACCTTTACCCGCGTCATGGCCCGCGCCATGACCCGTCGCGGGTTGCGGGTGTCGGTCGCCGGCTCCGCCGAGGAAGGCCTGGCCATGGCCAAGGAAGATCTGCCCGACTACGCCGTGCTGGACCTGAAAATGGACGGCGATTCCGGCCTGGTGCTGCTGCCCAAGCTGCTCGAGCTCGATGCCGAGATGCGCGTGGTGATCCTCACCGGCTATTCCAGCATCGCTACCGCGGTCGAGGCCATCAAGCGCGGCGCCACCAACTACCTGTGCAAGCCGGCTGACGCCGACGACGTGCTGACCGCGCTGCTGTCGCAACATGCGGACCTGGAAACCCTGGTGCCGGAAAACCCCATGTCGGTCGACCGCCTGCAGTGGGAACATATCCAGCGCGTGCTTGCCGAACATGACGGCAACATCTCCGCGACCGCCCGAGCGCTGGGTATGCACCGGCGCACATTGCAACGTAAGCTGCAGAAACGCCCGGTGAGGCGTTAAGCGATCGATAACACAAAGGAGCGCCAATGAGCGCTCCTTTTTTGTATGTACAGCCGTGCGAGCCCATCCCCATGACCGACAGCGCCGAATACCGCGCCGCGAACGATGCCGTTCGCAGCCGCTTCTTCCACCGAGTCTGGCAACTCACCGCGCCCTACTGGCGCAGCGAAGAGAAGGGGATGGCCTGGTTGCTGCTGATCGTGGTGATCGCCCTGTCGTTGGTCGGAGTGGCCGTCTCGGTCTGGCTCAACAGCTGGTACCGTGACTTCTATAACGCCCTGCAGAACAAGGACGTCGATTCCTTCATCCGACTGGTCCTGTACTTCTGCGGCATCGCCGCGGCGGCCATTCTGATCGCCGTCTATCGCCTCTACCTGACCCAGATGCTGACCATCCGCTGGCGCCGCTGGCTGACGGAGAAGCACTTCGCCGCCTGGCTCGGCGACAAGAACTACTACCGCCTGGAACAACGCGGCCACACCGACAACCCTGACCAGCGTCTGACCGAAGACCTCAACAACTTCACCGACACTACCCTGACTCTGGGCCTGGGCCTGATCCGCAATGTGGTCAGCCTGGTGTCCTTCTCGGTCATTCTCTGGGGCGTTTCCGGCAGCATCGAGTTGTTCGGCATCACCATCCCCGGTTACATGTTCTGGGCCGCGCTACTCTACGCTGCGGTCGGTAGCTGGCTGACCCACCTCATTGCCCGTCGCCTGATCAGCCTGAACAACCAGCAGCAGCGCTTCGAGGCGGACCTGCGTTTCGGTCTGGTGCGCGTTCGCGAGAATGCCGAGAGCATCGCCCTGTACAACGGCGAGGCCAACGAGAACGATCGGCTGATGACGCGCTTCCGCAATGTCTGGGGCAATTTCTGGGAGTTGATGAAGGTGCAGAAGCGCCTGACCTTCTTCAGCTCCGGCTACGCCCAGATCGCCATTATCTTCCCATTGGTCGTCGCCGCGCCGCGCCACTTCGCCGGCAAGATCCAGTTGGGCGAACTCATGCAGATCAACTCCGCCTTCAGCAACGTGCAGGATGGCCTGAGCTGGTTCATCGACGCCTACGCCAGCCTCGCCAACTGGCGCGCTACCTGTGACCGTCTACTGAGC
>JAEZBW010000695.1 GCA_023426765.1 Bacillota bacterium | reverse complement strand
CATCGGGTTGAGCGACGACGACAAGGCCATGCTGATGGAGGCCGATGAGAAGGAAATCTTTCGGTATATGCGTGAAAAAACCTTCAAAATCGATCCGCTTTATACCGATCAGGAAGCATGGAAGATCATGGAGTATCGCTATGAAATGATGATCAACCCAGCTACCATCGAAAACCCGCTGGTGATCGCGGAGGATGTTTCCATCGATACCTTTACCGAGCTGGAGGAGCGCAAATCCGAATTCGCAGGGATCAGCACCTACTCAAAACCTTACAGGCTATATGAAAATGCCGCACTTGTCGGTCACATTCTTGGGTATATGCGCAACATCGGCGATTATTATCCGGCCTGGTCGGAGAAATATCCCGAGCTGGGCTATCAGATCAGCGACATGGTGGGGTGGGATGGTATTGAACTGGCGGAGGAGCAATCCTTAAGGGGTATCAACGGCAAAACAAGGAAGGAAGTAGATACCGAAGGCAGGCTCAGAAGCTATGAAACCGAGGTGTCTCCCAGGCCGGGGCAGGATATTTATCTGACCATCGATCTGAACCTGCAGCAGGCGGCCTATGATTCGCTGGAGAGAAATATCCAGCTGATACGGGAAAGGGAGCATAAAAAGAATCAGCATGATGCGAATGCCGGTGCGGTTGTCGCGATGGATGTAAAGACTGGCGAAATCCTTGCCATGGTCAGCTATCCGACCTATGATCCCAATGTCTTCCTCAAAGGGGACTGGGAGAAGATCAATGCACTGAACAATGATCCAAACCGTTCCACATGGAACCGCGCAACCCGGGGAAACTATGCACCCGGGTCCACCTACAAGCCGCTGATAGCCATTGCAGCACTGGAAACCGGCACAATCACCCAGCATACGAAAATCAACTGCCCCTATAGAATGGAAATTGGCGGCCTGATGTGGACAAATCCGGAGGGAAACCAAAGGGAAATCAACCTGGAAAAAGCGCTTGCCACCTCCAGCAATATGTTTTTCTTCCAGGCCGGCTTTAATACCGGTATTGACAATATTGTGAACTGGGCGAAAAACTTTGGTTTTGGCGGGCATACCGGCGTTGAGATTGGGGACTCGGTTGGAGCCCTGGCCTCCAGGGAATTCAAGCGAAGAGAGCTGGGCGAAGGCTGGGTGCCGGCCGATACGGTCAATGCCTCCATCGGACAGCTGTATAATGCATTTACACCGATTCAGCTGGTGAACTATGTGTCCACCATTGGAAACGGTGGAAAAATGTACCGCCCGCACCTGATCCGAAAAAAGGTGGACTATACGGGAAAAGTGACGATGACCGAAATAGAGTACCAGGAAACCGGAGCAAAAAAGTCTACCATCGAAGCCGTGAAAAAAGGAATGGTGGCGGTTACAAACTCTGAAGACGGTACCGCAGTAGATGCCTTTAAGGATTTTCCATTCGATGTGGCAGGGAAAACCGGTACCGCTGAAACAGGACACGAGTTGACCGAGTCCTCCAATGCCCTGTTCGTATGCTATGCACCTGCGAATGACCCGCAGATCGCCGTAGCCGTTGTTGTAGAGAAGGGCGTTGTGGGTGCGTGGACGGCACCGATTGCCCGGGATGTTTTAATGACCTACTTTAATATCCGGGAACAGGATAATTCACAATCATCTCAGTAAAGAAGGGTTGCACATGGATAACGAAGCAAAAAACATCGCATTTAAAGGAACCGCTGAAGCCTTGATCATTTTAATCCCCGAAGAGATGGATACAGAATCCATTCTGAGTCAGATAGCGGAAAAGGTTCGGTCCGCCGGGAAATTCTTCCGAGGAGCGAAGCTGAAGGTGGTTTATCGCGGAAAGGTACTCACCCAAAGCGAGGAGGAAAGGCTTGCCGCGGTGATGGTTGAAAACAGCGGCGTCATCATCGAAGGCATCCGCCATGAGGAAGCGGCACCACCCGTTGAAAAAGAAAAGCCGTCAAAGCTTTCCGGGGTACCTTTGCGTAGAATTTTCTTTAAGGATCTGCAGGAGGGCATGTGTAAATTCGTAAAGGGAACAATTCGGGGAGGCACACGTGTTTTTTACGAAGGAAATGTAGTGGTTCTCGGCGACGCAAACCCCGGCAGTGAAATTGTTGCATCGGGAAACGTTGTTGTCATGGGTGCTTTGAGGGGAATGGTTCATGCCGGTGCCGACGGCAACAGGGATGCTGTTGTGGCCGCTTTAAAGCTTTGTCCCACGCAGCTGCGCATCGCCGATTTGATCACAAGGTGTCCGGACACATCCGATGAGCTGAGAATGCAACCCGAATTGGCTTTTATCAAGGATGAAATCATTTACGTTGAACCGATGGGGATTCGTTAAAACCAGCGTTGTCCGGGGTTTTAATTTTCCCGCCGGCAGTGGTCTGCGGTTGACATTTAAAGCAAAAACCGATATAGTTTAGGATAGATGGAACAGGACGCAAGAAGCCTGCAAATAGCGGAGGAATAAGTATGGGTGAGGTTATCGTTATCACTTCCGGCAAGGGTGGTGTAGGTAAAACTACAACCACCGCAAATCTGGGTACCGGGTTAGCTTTAAGTGGGAAAAAGGTTGTTTTAATAGATACGGATATCGGGCTTCGGAATCTGGATGTTGTCATGGGCCTGGAAAACAGGATTGTATACGATCTGGTGGATCTGATTGAAGGCTCCTGCCGTGTCAAACAGGCCCTGATCAAGGACAAGCGTTATGAGGGGCTTTACCTGCTTCCTGCCGCCCAAACAAGGGACAAAAACTCCGTCACCCCTGAACAGATGATCAAGCTGTGCGATGAACTGCGTGAAGAATATGATTATATCATTGTCGACTGCCCCGCGGGGATTGAACAGGGCTTTAAAAATGCCATCGCCGGCGCCGACAAGGCTATCGTCGTTACAACCCCCGAGGTTTCCGCCGTCCGCGACGCAGACCGAATCATCGGGCTGCTTGAAGCCAATGAACTGAAAAATCCGCGGCTGATCGTCAACCGCGTACGCCCCGATATGGTTAAAAAGGGCGATATGATGTCCATCGAAGACATCATCGACATTCTTGCGATCGATTTGATCGGTGTGGTTCCGGATGATGAAAACATCATCATTTCCACAAACCGCGGAGAACCCCTGGTAGCAGACGGGAAATCCCTGGCAGGAAAGGCATACCGGAACATCACACAAAGAATTATGGGAGATGAAGTACCTTTTGTCGACTTATCCGGCCAGGATGGTTTTCTTGCAAAGGTGAAAAAATTGTTCGGGATCAGATCGGCATAAGGAGGGGTTACAATGCTGGAAATGTTAAGTAAGCTTCTTCGGAAGCGTTCATCCAAAGATGTTGCCAAGGAACGACTGAAACTTGTTCTGATTCATGACCGGGCCAATGTTTCTCCTCAGTTCCTGGAAATGGTCAAGGGCGAAATCATCAAGGTTATCCAGAATTATATGGAAATTGATGAAGAAGCACTGGATATCCAACTTACAAAGACCGTCAGCGACGAGGGCGAGGGGATTGTGCCGGCTTTGATTGCAAACATTCCCATTAAAAGCGTGAAAAGCTGCGGACGGTAAGGGTTCGCTTGTGAAGCCATCGGGTTGGAGGCATGAATGAATATTGCATTTATAGCGCACGACAATAAAAAAGAGTTGATGGAAGCCTTCTGCATCGCTTACAAATTTATTCTGAAGGATCACACCTTATATGCCACCTCCGGAACAGGATCCATGATATCCGAGGCTACCGGCCTGGGCATCAACTGTCTTGAATATGGCCATCTTGGTGAAGAGCAGATCGCCGCCAGGGTTGCTTATAATGAAATGGATTTGGTCATCTTTTTTATGGATCCGTCGCAAAGCGAACGCAGGCTGTTAGGGTTTAACACCATCCGCGCCCATTGCGATACGCACAATATTCCCTTTGCCACCAACCTTGCCACTGCCGAAATCCTGATCAACGGGCTTTACCGGGGAGATTTCGCCTGGCGTGAGCTGGTTAATCCATCCACGATGCAATAAAGAAATGAACAGAAGGGTACCCCGCCGGGGTACCCTTTTTTAGTACGCATTGCCCGGATAGGGGAATGCTGCATTGCCAGTTAACGTTCATAATCTGCCCAAAGCGAAACTTTCACACATTCATCCGGGATTTACCTGAACGATATCAGGTATGTCCTCTTCATGGTACCAGGGGGCTGAATCATCCTCACCAGGATCCATTAGATCATCGTCATCATAAAAATCCTCTGTGGTTTCGGCGAAAGCTGCAGCAGGTGTTTTGTTCCCATCATCATATTTCTGCATGGCGGCTTGCTTTTCCTTCGGCAGAATATGTTCGGTTGATCCGCTCATAATGCCATTTCCGGCCGGTTCTTCTCCGGTAGGGAGTTCGCTTTTCAGCCGCTCATAAAAACGTCCGAGCCGGGTGAGCTTTTTCTCATGCCCCTTCTGTGCCAGCCACAGCTTTGTAAGATCCCGCTGCATATTTTCAGTCAGGTTCTGCAGCAGCAGTACCTTTTTCTGAAGCTCTTTCAGCGCAGAAACATCTGGAACTTCACTCCGGTTTTCCGGGGCAGGCTTTTTCTCATCCTCCTTGTGCTCCTTTGCCTCACGGCCGCCGGCAGGACGCTGCCCCGGCACATCCGGATACAAATCCCTTAAGAACCCTGCAGAGGCTTCATTGCTTACAAAGGCCAGCTGATAGCCCTTTGAAAAGTTTCCCGGCAATTCATGGCACGATAGATCCTGTTCTCTGGAGTAGTTCGTAAAATAGGTGAAGCACGTGAGCGAGGCCCCTGTGCCAAAAGGTACAAGAGCTTCATCCGTCCAGGTTTCGCCATCATCGCCGGAGGTTCTCGAATAAATACAGTCCGACGAAATGCGAAAGACACGAAGAAACCCGCTATGGTAAACCAGCCCTGCATAGCCTGGGGGAGAGCTTCCCTTATACAGACATTCAGAAGTGCTGCCGTCCCGTTTGTAAAAAAGCTGGTAAAGATTCTCCGAGGAAATCCGGTACAGCAGATGTATTCTGTTTTCCATGCTAATAACCGAACACAACAGAATTTCATGTTCCGAGCCCACCAAGTTTTCCGGGGCTGAAAAAATACCGGTTTCATCGTTGAAACGCCTTTGATGCAGACGCTTTACCGCACCTTCGTTATTGGTATAAAACAGATGGCATTTTCCGTGTTGATCGGCCAATACCTGATAATTTTTACCTGGACCATCCGTATAATCGATGGCAGCAGGTTTGGAAAAGGTATTGTCTTTTACGCTCTGCATGGAAAGGAGGTACCTTTTCTGGTACCGGACCAGATAGAAAAGAAAAATCTTATCTTCATGCGCGATCAGGGAAACATGTTTCATCCACGGAGAGGTGTCCCTGCTTGTCAGCACAGTCTGTATTTCAATCTGTCCGTGTCTGCCATGACCATACAAAATCCGGCCGTCCGTAGATTGAAAGATAAAATGAAAGATATCATTCCCGTCCAGAATCACTGAAAAATCATTCACCGACTCATCGGAAAGCACATATCCCCTGGACCAGATTCCGCTTTCTCCAAGCATTCTGACACACAGCCCCCGGCCGGCTTCATAAAATACATGATAGGATATGCCAAAGCTGTTTTTTACGATGACCTGCTTTTGTTCCGGATTGTACATGAAAATCCCCCCATTTATCATCCATCTTATATGTATTCCTGAAAATTGCCGACAAGACCGGGAGGGAAATGAAGCGGAATATTTACAGCCGGTTCACAAAAAAAGGTGACAAAACACAGGCATTCATTCACCAAATTATCCCGGAGACATATTATGAAATTGAGATACATTTAACTTTGGGGGTATGTATTTTATGGGCAAAGAGCGCGTTGTTGCAGGCCTTATTGATGGTGAGGACATCTGCAAGTTAAGAGAAGCTGTTTGCGTGCAGGTTGAAAAAGTATACGATCATTGCAGAGAAAAGGATTGTATAGAAGATGCAGTGGTGGATTTTGTTGAGGATGTACAGTGCCTGATTGACAAAGCCATCAAGGTAAAGGTAAAAGATGCTGAGGTTGTAAAAGTATTGGCGGATCTGGATGATGTACCGTTCAGAAGAGGCTTTTTTACAGTGAATGTACGTTTCAAGATTAAGCTGCGTGTTGAGTTCTGCTTCAGGGATCAATTCGGCGGTCTGGTCACCTCTGAACCGAAGGTCGGCTTCATTTGGTTCAGCAAGACCGTTTTCCTGTTTGGTTCCGAGGGCGAGGTTAAAATCTTCAGCTCGGCAGAACCTTCAGCCTGTTCTTCACCGTCTGCCGGCGACTGTGATGGCTGCGGCGTAACCCTGCAGCAGGATAATCTGCCCACCATAAAGGTTGAGGTCGCCGAACCCCTGGTTCTGAATGCCCGGATTAAGAGAGTACACTGCCATGTTAACCCGCGCGGGGAACAATTTGATCTGGAGGAGGAAGACAATCTCGGAAGCGAAAATGCAGTTGCCGGAAGAAGGTTCTTCCCTCCGAGAAGTGTTGTGGTTACAATCGGTCTGTTCTCCATCATCAAGTTAACCCGTCTGGTACAGCTTTTAATTCCCGCATTTGACTTCTGCATTCCAAACCGTGAATGCGTGTCGGCTACCGAAGAAAATGCATGCGAACTGTTTGACACAATCGAATTCCCCTTCGATCAGTTCTTCCCGCCCCAGATCTTCGATTTCCCGGTTGCCGGGGTTGAAGACAGAGATAAGGATTGTCACGGAAAAAAGGGTGAAAGAGCAGAAAGAGAAGAGAACAGGGAAAACGACAGAGTTGAAAGAGCCGAAGAAAACAGACCCCGCAGAAGGTAACAAAAAACAGAATACCCAAAAGGGAGGCGTAAGCCTCCCTTTTAGCATGCAGGTTCTGTGAGCGCGGTTTTTGTTTACGGTTGAGTTGTCCGATAAGAGGAGGTATACTATAAATAAGAATATGCTGTGAGGCGTTATGTTCAAATTAGATGTCAAGAAAATCATCATGGCGGTCATACCGTTTATCATCTTAACGTTGGCCTGGATCCTGGCCATGGGAAAGTTGGGTTCGTACAGCAAGCTCAACATTATTTTCGCGACGCTTCCATATGTTCTGGCATTTTTCAGCCTGCTGTTAAGCGTTTGGTTTCAGCACAGCCGCACCTTTTATGCGGTCTGTATCCTGGTTTTTGCCATGGCGGCCGTCACTTCGTTTGAAGGGCTGAACCACAAAGCGCTGGTTAATGGCTTAGCGCTTATTCTACCAATCACCTTCATCATCCTGGCGGTTGTGAAAGAGAGAGGGATTACGAGCAGATACGGCCTGATCAAAGGGCTGGTATTTATTGCGCTGATTCTCGCAGTTTTTCTGGACGCCGGCAGAACAGAACCCTTACTGGCAGGAATGAAAGCGGCAAACCCGGTATTCAGTTCCGCCGAAAGTATGGCAGGTATCCCGCGCGGGGGCGTTTTTTTGTTTATTGTTTGCCTGTGTATTCTGATCGCACGGTTTATGGTTTTTTTCTCCAACATGGATATGGCGTTCACGGGGGCTTCTCTGGGCAGCTTTTTAATCCTTCATTTCACAGAATATCCGGATGTGTTGTCCATCTTTTTCTCGGCGGTGTTTCTGATCTTCATGATTGCGCTGTTTCAAACCTCCTATTCGCTGGCTTTTCACGACACCCTTACAGGCGTCTTATCCAGAAGAGCATTAGAACAGGAAATGCTGCGATTGGGGAAAAAGTTTGCCGTGGCCATGGTGGATATTGACCATTTCAAGCGCGTGAACGACAGGTATGGGCACAAAGTGGGCGATGATGTGCTGAAAATGATTGCATCGATGATTGAAAAGAATGCGGACGGTGGGAAAACCTTTCGTTATGGCGGTGAGGAATTTGTTGTCATATTTCCGCGCAGGAGTGCTGAGGAGATTTACGACGTGATGGATCAGCTGAGGGAAGCCATTGAAAAACGTCCGTTGGTTATCAGAAGCTCGAAGAGGCCGAAACATAAACCTAAAACAAAGATATTCCGCGAAGGATCCAATGAAAAAATAAAAATAACCGTCAGCATCGGAATTGCAGATAAAAATGAGAAGATTACTTCAGCGGGCAGAGTGATAGAAGCCGCCGACAAGGCACTGTATAAGGCGAAGAAGAATGGAAGAAATTGCATTATGCATTAAGCTAAAGAAAGTATTGAATTCTGATTGCGCAAAGGGTAAAATGTATACAAAGTACATATCGCAATCTGTTTTAAATTCATGAATAATGCATATAACACCTGAATGACGTCGTTATTGTCTTTTTTGCTTCACTTCGCATCAAGACCTGCGACGGATGGGCAGACCCGGGCAATGGGTTTTTCAAATTGCGCTGGGGTTACAGCATGCCTGGCTTTTAACGCATTTGCTGCAGATTGATCAGTACTTTAGAAGCATTCCGGTCGGAAATTATCGTTTAATTTTGTTTTATGCACACAAAAAGGGGTAATGAATCAGGGGTTATGTGTATTGACACAGATCCATGAAGCACTTATTACATGAATCCTGTTCCAAGCTGCCTTTCAGGCAGCATGGGCGAGCAGCAGGCTTTGCCTGCGGCCGGCCAACAAACTCGTTGTGAATAGGATACAGCTTGCTGGTTGTGAAATAAATAAATAATGGTATAATAATTAACGACGAAATGGGGTGGAAAGATGGCACTGGCTTTACTAAAAGAAATAGCGACCATTGAAGAGCAGGCTGAACAGCTCGAAGCCGAAGCCCAGCAAAAAGCAAGGGAAATTGTTGCCGCCGCCAAAAAGGATGCAGCCGCCGCTTTACAGAAAGCCGAAGAACAGGCGGAGCTGGAAGCGAAAGGCATTCTTCGTGCTGCAGAAGAAAAGGCAGCGAAGGACATCCGGGAGAAAAACGAAGCAACGCAAAAGCAATGTCTTGAGATAAAGGATTTGTCCGGCAGGAAACTCAATACCGCAGTGGATTTCATTGTTGGAAGGATTGTGACGCAACGTGATCGTTAGTATGAGTAAGGTAACCCTGCTGGGAATGGAAGCCGAGCGGGAGGCCATGATTAAAAGCCTGATGGACTTTGGCGCTGTAGAAATCAGCTCCATCGATGCAAAAGAATACGAAGAAGTAGCCGGAAACCCTGTTGTCCACGAGGACTTGTCCACAGCAGAAAGCGGGTTGGCAAAAGCAGGTGCGGCACTGGACACTCTGGATAGATACAGCCCCGTGAAAAAGGGTCTGTTTCAAAACCGTCGCGTCATTACCATTTCAGAGTTTGAGAAGATCAATAACGATCGGAGCGGCGTGTGGAATGCGATCGACCGAATCAGAGAGCAGGAAGAGCATCTGCTGGCGTTAAAGGCCGAGGAAAACAGGCTGATGAACCTGCAGCTGTCGCTGATGCCCTGGAAGGGAATGAATGCATCCCTTGAGACAACGGGAACGCAGAAAACCGTATTTCAGTATGGTACCATTCCGTCCATCATATCCTGGGATTTGGTAGAAGCGGATTTTGCTGAAAAGCTTCCCTTCACAACGATAAAGAAGATTGATAGTGACAGGGATCTGCATTATCTTTATTTCCTGACGCTGCAGGAGACCCGGGACGATTGCCTGTCTTACCTGAAGTCCCGCGGTTATAACAGGGTTACCTTTCAGGGGCTGACCGGAACCGTGGAGGAAAACATCCGCAAAATCGCCCGACGATTGGAGGAAATCACTGCCGAACGCGAGAATTGCGTGGAGCAGATCAAAAAAATGGCTGATGACCGGAAATCCATTGAAATCCTCTATGATGCCCTGTCCATGGAGAAAGGCCGGATTGAAGCCGCCGGAAAAGTCCTGAGTACAAAGAAAGCCTTCTTTATCAAGGGATGGATTCCGCAGGAACATGCACTGGAGGCTAAAAAATATCTGGAATCCACCTATACCGTCAGTGTAGATCTCGAAAAACCCGCAAACAATTAATAATTAACGGTGCTGTTAAAGAACAGGGGGATTGCCGAAGCCGGTGAACCCGTATCGGGAATGTACAGCCTGCCCGACAGCCGTGAGATCGATCCCAATCCCATCATGTCCCCGTTTTTTATTCTGTTCTTTGGGCTGATGCTGGGAGACGGCGGATATGGTGTGATCATGACCCTTATGATGGGTTTCGCTCTTTGGCGCTTTAAGCTTCAGGATCAAACGCGCAAATTCGTGAAGGTTTTGTTTTTCTGTGGGATTTCAACAATATTCTGGGGTGCCATGTTTGGCAGCTGGTTTGGTATTGCCCAGCTGGTGCCCTATGCGATCTGGTTTGACATGGTCTCCGAACCGGAGAGAATGCTGACCATCGCTTTTCTGTTTGGAATTATTCACATGTATTTCGGTTTCGCATTGAAGGCAGCCAACCTGATCCGCAGGAAGAAATATCTGGATGCGTTGATGGATGTGGGCTTCTGGCTGATTTTTTACACGGGGGCCATCCTGTTTCTGCTGCCCTATGCGCCGGCCGTCGATGCCGCAAAGGTTGCTCCGCTGGTGAATGCCGGAAAATACCTGTTTGTAATCGGCGCTGTTCTGCTGCTTTTTACTTCAGGGCGCGGCAACAAAAACATCTTTACCAAGTTCTTCGGTGGGTTGTACAGCCTTTACAATGTCGTAGGCTTTCTCAGTGATATCCTGTCTTATTCCAGGCTGCTCGCGCTGGGGCTTGCAACAGCCATCATCGCGAGCATTGTGAATCAGATGGCGGTCATGTTTGACATGCCTGTCGTTTTAAAAATCATTGCGGCTGTAGCCATTTTACTGGTGGGCCATGTCATCAATTTTGGAATCAATGCATTAGGTGCATATGTGCACTCGTGCAGGCTCCAGTAC
>JAEZBW010000623.1 GCA_023426765.1 Bacillota bacterium | reverse complement strand
CTTCCCGCTGGCCTGGACGCCCATATGAACGAACCAGATCCCGTCGTACGAGACCGAAAAGGAATCGTTCGCGGGATTAAATGCCCAGGTTCTGGGCATCAGCGTCGATCATGTGCCTTGTTTACAGGCCTGGGCCGAGAGCCTGGGCGGCATCAGCTACCCGCTGCTGAGTGATTTTTGGCCGCACGGTGAAGTCGCGGAGCAGTACGGCGTCCTTCGCCAGGGTGATGGGCACTCGGAGCGCGCCATTTTTGTGCTCGACCGGGTAGGCATCATCCGCTACATTGACGTTCACGCTATCGACGACCGGCCCGATAACGAAGAGGTGCGCAAAGTGCTGCGCGCCCTTGAGGCGGAGTATACGGCTGAAGCGCAGAAAGAGTCCGAAGCCGCTGCGTCGCTTACATCAGCCGGGATATATGCCGGGGAAGAGGACGCGGTCGCCATCCCCGAAGGCGACGTGGTTTTGTACTGCGCCCGCTGGTGCAAAGACTGCCGCAAAGCAAAGGCATGGCTCGAAGAGCACGGCGTGGCATACGTGGAAGTGGATATCGACTACAACTTTGCCGCACGTTCCCAGGTGCGCAAATGGGCCAATGGCTCGCTCGTCACCCCGGTGATCCTGTTCGACGAAACGGTCATCCTCGACTACGATGTGCCTCGGCTGGAAGAAGCCTTCAGGCGCAGGCAGAAGTAATGGCGACCTGGGCAGAATTCGCACAGCAAGCGCCCGAACTGGCCGATTTTGGCAAAATGCGGTTTGCCAGTGGCGTTGCCTATTTAGCGACGGTACGCCCGGATGGCAGCCCGCGCGTTCACCCGGTGACACCCATCATCGGCGAGCAGTTGTTCCTGTTTATGGAACCTACATCACCTAAGGGGAAAGACCTTCAGCGAGATGGCCGATACGCGCTGCACTGCGCAGTGGAAAATTC
The DNA here is from genome assembly GCA_023426765.1 of Bacillota bacterium. Taxonomy (GTDB): domain Bacteria; phylum Bacillota; class Clostridia; order DSM-8532; family DSM-8532; genus JAAYJG01. The sequence continues at coordinate 1,969 of JAEZBW010000623.1, read as the reverse complement.
GAATGGGGGTTCGGGAGAATTCCACGTGCGGGGCCGCGCTATGCTAACCAGCGATCCAGTGTTACGGGCTCAGGCGGTAGGGGCGGCTAGCTACGAACCGGCGGAACGGTATATCCTATTTGTGCTGTCGGTAGAGGCTGCCTTTAAAAATACGTATGATGAAAGCGGAAGCCATCCTGTCCGCTGGCAGGAACAGCAGGATTAGAAGAGGCAGCCGCTAGGCCGCTCGCTCGCAGCGGCAGTAGCGGTACGCGCGGCCTTTGCGCCCGTTCTGTTCGATCAGGCGCATCTTTCGTAAGCAGTAGATCATCTTATGGGCCAGCCAGGTGGGCTGGCCCATTGCTTTTGCCAGCTCGCGGGCGGTAAATGCCTCTGCTAGAGTGCTGGGCAGCAGGGCTGCCAGCTCTTCGGGTGTGTTGAACACGCGTCGCTCCACCACTTCTACCAGGCGGCGGTCGTCGGTCACCCAACCCTTGCGCCGCCAGCCTTTCTTGCCGTCGAAATGGCGGACTTCTTCCTCGCGCGTCAGCAGCACTTCGAGGGTAAAGTTGGCGTGCTCCATTAAAAAGGGAATGTACACCAGCTCGCCGAACACGTGCTCCACCCGCCCGCGCCACGGCGAGCGCCGCCGGTGGGGCGCCTCACCTTCCACCTGCGCGAGCTGCAAAATCCACTTCTCACGCGGGATGGGGAACACCAGCCGCACCTGGTGCGCCTCGACCAGCTTTGCCAGCTTGCGTTTGAGCGGGCTAAAGCTGCCCGTTTGAATCTCAATCAACTGATCGCCGCGCACCAGGTCAATCACGAAGCCATCGACCGGCACTTCCATCTGGTCGCCCGCCTGGGCGTACCACTGCTTCAGCGCGGCGTGGAGGGACTTTTCGTTATAGGTGTTGATGCCATTGGCAACAGGTTCGAGTGGTATCTTGCCGGGCTCTTCCGGAGCGATCTCTACCTCTGCCGGTTTGGTTCGTCTTGCCATGCCCTGAATTATACCGGTTCGTTGCTCAAATAGCGTGCGAATGACTCGTGACGCAGGAAGAACACAATAAACACGCTGGCAAAGAACCCGCCCAGGTGGGCCCAGTAGTTGATGCTGTAATCGGCTTCAAAAAACGCGCTGATAAAGGCCGAAACCATCTGCATGCCGATCCAGTAAATCAGGAACCAGAAGGCGCGGATGCGGGGGAGTGTTGGAACGACGCCGAGCAGCAAAAATGCGCGGATGCGCCCGCCGGGGAAGAGGATCAGGTACGCGCCCAGCAGTCCGGCAATCGCGCCGCTGGCCCCAATGCCGGGGATCATCTCTTCGTAGCGGATCAGCGTGCTGAGCAGGTCCGCGCACATGCCGCAGAACAGGTAAAAGACCAGGAAGCGCCAGGGTCCGCAGGCATCCTCAACGCGCTTGCCAAACACCCACAGAAAGAGCATATTGCCGCCCAAGTGAAAAATGTCGGCGTGCAAGAAGAGAGACGTGAGGCTGGCGAGCGCTCCGCCGCCCTGGCCCTGAACAATCATCTGCGGCACCGATCCATACAGCCGGAAAAAGTGATTGGGGATCATGCTCCACAGCAGGGGCGTAACGGTAAAGATCAGCACGTTGAACAGGATGAGGGTCAGCGTCATCAACGGCGGGCCACCGTAGCGGTTGGATTCGGTATCGTTCAGCGGCAGGAACATCATGGCGGCGCTTCCTTATATTACTGCCCCAGCATCGATGATTGCAGCGTCACCAGCCGCTGCCCGGCATCCATCAAGAACGTGGTGTAGGGAGCCAACAGCAGCGCCCAACCCAGCAGGCGGATGCCTTTGCGCATCTCGGGCTCTTCACCGGCGCCGGGCTTGCCAAACACTGCCACCCAGGCCGGGTGTACGGGCCGCATCTCGGTAACTGAGACCATCAGGCTGCCCGCGGCAACGCTGACGATGCCGAGCAGCGAGAGCAGGGGCGTATGCAGCGGGTTAAGCC
>JAEZBW010000613.1 GCA_023426765.1 Bacillota bacterium | reverse complement strand
AACTGTCGCGCAACCTGCAGATCGCCACCGCCGCCGTGGACAGCACCGGCATGTGCCTTTTTATCGCCTTTGCCATCCTGGACATCGCCGACGGCTTCAACGCCCTGGTGGAGATGATCAACGCCCGCTACAACCTCGCCCTGACCGGGGACGACGTCGTGGCCCTGGGCAAGACCATCCTCAAGGCCGAGCGCGGCTTCAACGAGCGCGCCGGCTTCACCAAGGCCCACGACCGGCTGCCGGAGTTCTTCGATGAGCCCTGCGCGCCCCACAACGTGACCTGGGACTTCACCGACGAGGAGATCGACGAGGTGTTCAACTTCTAGGTTTTGGCCTGAGAAGCTCTACCCTCTTCCGGGGGCGGGCGGCGTCGGCCGTCCGCCCCCGGATTTGTCGCCCCCTGTCGAACCGAGTTCAATACCTCGCCAAAACAGGGGATTTTCGTTACCAACGATTGAAGCGCACACGACCGAGCCGGCCGTTGGAGGGAGATTCATGGCGACGACCATCGAATTGCGTGGCTTCATGGAGCTGTCCGACCTGTTTCGGGAGCGGGGCTGGAGAACGCCCCACGAGGTGGCCGTACCGGGCGCGATGACCGGGCCTGAACTGCTGGCCCTGCTCGACGTCGGGCGGGAGCGGGTCGAGGTGATTTTCGTCAACGGCAAGGCGACAAGTCCAGAGGCTGCGGTGGTCGCCGGCGGCGACCGGGTCGCCCTGGCCCCGCCGGGCGTGCCCGGACCGTACCGCGTCTTGCTGGGTTTCAAGAAAATGGGCTGACACGGGACGGGGCAGCGGCCGCGCGCCGCTTTCCCTGCGCCCTTTTCGCCGCCGGCCCGCCGGCCCGGTTTCGTTCGGCTCCGGCAGTGGGCCAGCGGTGTTTGATCCTCCACAGCTTTGCGACCTTGCCGCTTCCGGCGGAACCTTCGCCGCCGGGAAAACGGTTGTGGCCCTCGGGGCGACGCATCGAAACGCCCCGACCGGCGGCGGCTTTGGGTCAAAAAGCGCCGTCCCCTCCGCTTCGCCGCCGCTGACAGCGAACAGCGAACCGGGTCGCGTCACCTCCCGCCTCGCCTGTTAAGCCCGGCCAAACCTGGGTTCCGGCCGCCGGCCAGCCTTCGCGGCGACGGACGGGGCTATTTCCTACGCAATTGCTCCGCTTTTTGCATGATCTAAACGGCAACCTCCGCCGTGGCCACGACCTCGGCGTAGACCGCTCCCAGGGCAGCCAGGAAGGCGGCATGAACATCGGCCGGGGCCACGACGCGGCCGGCGAAGGCCAGCTCGCGGGTGGCGCAGGCGTCGGCGGCCACGGTCACGGCGTAGCCCAGGTCAAAGGCGGCCCGGACCGTAGCGTCCACGCACATGTGGGTCATCATGCCGGCGACCGCCAAGCGTTTCGCGCCGCAGGCGTCAAGCGCCGCGCCGAGGCCGGTGTCGCGGAAGCTGTTGGGCCAGTGTTTGAGGATGACGGTCTCGCCGGGCAGCGGAGCCACGCAGGCGTGGATGTCGGCCCCGGGCGTGCCGGGCAGGAAAAACGTGGCCCCGGGATGGGCGGCCTCGTGGCGGATGTGGAAGATCGGCTGGCCGGCGGCCCGAAACTTCGCCAGCAAGGCGGCGGCGCTGCGGCCGGCGGCCTCGGGTTCGGCCAGGGTCATGGCCCCGCCCGGGAAATAGTCGTTTTGGATGTCGATAAGGAGCAGGGCGCTGGGTTGTTGCGTGTCGGCGCTGGTCGGCATGGCCGCCTCCGGGTTGTGGCCGGGCCTTGGCCCGGGTTTGCGGACGCGCCTTGACGCGCGGCCGGTTCCTTTGGCAAGTGGTATCATCGAATTGATCGGTTTAATCGACTATCGCCCCCGACGAGGGGGCCGGTCGCCTTATGGAGAACGAGCCTATGGCCATCATCAATAGCGTATGTGTGAGCCTCAAGAAAGGAGAACGCAAGAGCGCCGTGGAGCGCGTCTCCCTGGTCGTCGATCACGGCATCGAAGGCGACGTCCATGCCGGCTCGCCCCGGCAGGTGAGCCTGCTGTCCCTGGATGCGCTGAGCCGGATGCGCCGCAAGCTCGACTGGCTGGCGCCCGGCGATTTCGCTGAAAATCTCAACGTGGACGGCCTGGAAACCCTCGACATCGCCGTGGGCCGGCGCATCCGGATCGGCGCGGACGTGCTGCTGGAAGTCACGGCCATCGGCAAGGCCTGCCACGACGCCGGCTGCGCCATCAAGAAAGCGGCCGGAACCTGCGTCATGCCCCGGGAAGGCGTGTTCGCCAAAGTGCTCGTCGGCGGCGACGTCACGGCCGGCGACGCGGTGGCGGTGGTGGAAGAGTAAGAAAAGAGGCCTCCGGCGAAGGGGCTGAGCCCCTTTGGAAACCCCTCATAGGGGGGAACCCTGGGAAGGGGACGGGGGCGATTGGCGAACGTGAACCGCGCCCTATGGGCGGCCAAGGAGACGGCCGTGGCCGTGACCCAGAAATGCCAATACGCCCTGCGCGCCCTGCTCGAACTGGCCCTGCGCGAGGGAACCGGGGCGGCTCCGGCCGGCGAAATCGCTGAACACCAGGCCATCCCCAAACGCTTCCTGGAAGTGATCCTCAACCAGCTGCGCCAGGGCGGCTTCGTGGCCTCCCAGCGGGGCAAGGAAGGCGGCTTCTACCTGGCCCGG
>JAEZBW010000541.1 GCA_023426765.1 Bacillota bacterium | reverse complement strand
CGCTTAAGCAGTACAAGCTCGACAACGGCTTTTATCCCAGCACCGAGCAGGGCTTGAGAGCGCTTCGGGAAAAACCGTCCATCGGCCGGGTGCCCCAGAATTATCCGCCCAAGGGCTACCTCGATTCCCTGCCCAAGGACCCCTGGGGCCGCGACTACGTCTATCTTTGCCCAGGCGAGCACGGCGACTTCGACCTCATTTCCCTGGGAGCCGACAGCCAGGAAGGCGGCGAAGGCGTGGACGCCGACATCAAGAGCTGGGAGCTGGGCGGCTGACGGCGCGCGCCATGATCCCGCGCCGCGCCGCCGGCTTTACCCTGGTGGAGCTGACCATCGTGCTGGTCGTCATGGGCATCGCCGCCGGCCTGGCCATCCCCCAATTGGCCGGCCTGTTTTCCCGCGAAAGCGAAAAATCCCTGGCTCGGCAGCTTTCCGGCCTGCTGACCCGGGCCAGGACCGAAGCCATCGTCACCGGCCGGCCCTTTGTCGTGACCCTGGACTGGGCCAGGGCCGAGGCCCGGCTGGAGCCGTTGCCCGAGCCTGTTTCGCCGGCTCCCGCCGGGCGCGACGGCCGCAAAAGCGCCGAGCGTTCCAAGGCCGCCGTGGCCAAGGACGCGACAGGGAACCTGTCGGACCCATCCGGCGCGTCCCGGCCGCCCGTCGCCATCCCCTCCATGAAAATCGCCGACAAGACCCGACCGCGCCTGGTTCTCACGCCTCGGGGCCGGTTCAACCAGCCCGAGACCCTGGGACTGGTCGTCACGCCCGAGGGGCTGTGCCAGCCGGTCTTTGCCCGCCTGGCCGCCGCCGAGGGCAATGAGGCGGTGGTGGTGATCAATCCCGTGGGCTGCCGGGTCAACCTCCTTACCGCCGACTTGGACGCGGCCCAGGCCCGGTTCGAAAAGACGCTGGGATTGCTTGATCCGCCCTGGGCCGGGTCATTGCGGACGGCGGACAGGCCATGAGCAATCGCCCGGCGTTCCCCCTCGCCTCGAAACGGCCGGCGCAATCGGGCCAGGCCTTGCTCGAAACCCTGACGGCCGTGGCCATCCTGGCCATCGCCCTGGTGTCGCTGCTGGCCGGACTGGCCCGACTCCAGGACAAACGCCTGGACGCCGCCCGGGTCAGGCGGGCCGCCTTCCTGGCCGAAGGCAAAATGCTGGACATCCTGGCCGCCGGCCCGTCCAACCTCAAGTCCGCCTCGGGCACGTTCCCCGCTCCCGACGCGGACTACGCCTTTACCGTGGAGATTGGCGACGCCAAGGGCGAGCGGTTGCGCCTGGTGTCGGTCACCGTGCGCGCCGCCGGCTCGCAGCGCCTGCAAGTCCGGCTGGCCCAGCTGGAGCCCGCCCCATGAACGTCGCGCGCCGGCACGAATCCGGCTTCACCCTGGTCGAGGTGCTCCTGGCCCTGCTCATCGGGGCCCTGGTCATGCTGGGCTCCTATTCCGTCACCTCCCAGGTCATTGGCCTGTCCGACGACGTCCGGTCCAACCTGGCCGCCGAGGATGCTCTGGATATCCTGCGCCTGGCCCTGGACAATGATCTGGGATCGCTCATCTGGGTCGAATCCCCAAAGCAGGGGGCGTCCGAAAGCATGGCCTTTTACGGCGGCCGTCAGGAAACGGCCCTGTCCGGCCAGGACGAGGAGCTGATCCTCTCCCTGGCCAGCGCCGCCGTCCTGGCTCCGGACGCGCCGTTTCCCTCCCAGGCCTTCAACCGGGTCACGTATCTGCTGCGCAAGCCGCCCGAAAAAGACGGGGAGAAAACGGACACGCGCCAGCTCGTGCGCCGGGAATTGCCGGCCGCCACCCTGGTCTGGCGGGACGCCGCCCATCCGCCCGCCCGCGAAACCGTGCTCCTGGAGGCCGTGACCGCCTGCTCCATCCTTTTTCTCGACCAAACGCCTTCCCAGGCGGCCTGGGACAGCCAGGCGCGCCAGCAGGCCCGTCAGGCCCCGCTGCCGACCCAGGTCCGTTTGGAGGGTGCGGCCGTCTTTAGCGGCAAAACGCGCCGTTTCGAGGTGCGCTCGGCCTTGCCGTCCCGCACCCTCGCCGTGGGGGAAGGACAATGAGGGCCGCTCGCTCCCGGGGCGCAGTGCTGCTCTTTGTCCTGGCCCTGGTGGCGCTTTTGGCCTCCCTGGCCGTGACCACCATCCGCACGGCCCAGGTCGAGGTGTTCGCCGCCTACGGCGGCATCTACGCCAGACAGGCCCGGGCCACGGCCGAATCCGGTCTTCTGGCCGCCGCCGCCGTGCTGCTGCCGGCCAGGCCCGTCGACAGCGACAACCTGACCCAGGACTGGGCGTTGTTCCCGGATCTGGCCAACTATCCCGGGGCAAGCTTCCTGGACGGCCACTTAAGCGGCCGCATCGAGGACGAAAGCGGCAAGTTTCCGGTAAACGCCATGCACCCCGGTCTTTCCAACCATGCCGCCTATCAGGCCGTTTTCCTGCGCCTGCTGACTGGAGAAGCCCTGGCCGTGCCCGAGGATCGGGCCAAGGCCTTGCTGGCCGCCTTGGTCGACTGGCTCGACGCCGACGACCAGCCCGGCCCGGGCGGCGCGGAAGACGCCGCCTACGCCGCCGCTCAGCTGCCTTACCGGG
>JAEZBW010000499.1 GCA_023426765.1 Bacillota bacterium | reverse complement strand
CAGGGAAGGGTTTATCTACTCAGAACTCTTCCCCAAGTCAACCCGAAATTTTCCGTTTCCCAGATTTTTTCGGGGACCAACCCGTTGGCGCTTGTTGGCACCGTGTTGGCGAGGTGGGTAAGTACGGCTTCTGGCCGGGGAGGTCAAGAGATTTTTCGTGGGGCCGTCGAGAAAAAGGACGTTGGAGAACGATGGATTCAAGCAAATACTTCATTATTTCAATATATTAAACACATACCTGACGCGTTATAAGATGATATAGGCTAATGTGACTTGACAAATAATAGTTTCCATGTATCTTAAATACATTCAAAAATTAATTCAACAATATACAGCGCAAGGTAGCGAGCTTTATTCAATACAATGCTAACATATAAGTTAATCGAGCCAAACCAATGCACTTTTTAAAAGAATACTGGGAAAAAAATTTTAAAAATAAAAGTCTAGTAACAATATTATTTGGGCTTGTTCTAGCTTTAATTGTAAAGTTCTGCTGGCCAATAGCACTTAATGTTATTAGCACTGCAACAGGAAACAAAATTATAGGTCTGTCAGAATCTGAAAAAGAGATTAATCATCTAGTAACAGAAGCCGAAGGCAAGAGTCTTACAGGAAAGAATTGTAGATATTTATGCGATATTGCAGCGACTGAGACGATACTCGGGCCATTAATTCTCCAAGCACCCCCATCAGAAAAGATAAAACTGCGGATTTATGTTCAGTGCTACCAAAAGAAACGAGACAGCTTAGACAAAATAAAAGAAATCCATGATCTCGAAAAAGACCTACGTCAAACAAATACATTCGATGCAGCATTGAGATTCAAAAAATATGCACCAACATTAGACGATTTTGACATAGAATTACAACCTGAAAAAGTCCGCCAAGCTCAGCAAATTTTACAGACAACTAGCGACAATGAACGCTCAATTAATAGCCTCATCCAAGACACATCAATTGATTTTATCAAGTCTTGTAGAAAAACAATCACTGACTGTTCAGCCTTAGATTCAACCTATAGTAAATTTAAAACTGGTTTCAACCACTACTATTCCGACACAGACCCTGTAAAATTTCTTGAGCAAAACATACAAGATTGCATACAAAATTGCCACGATAAACAACAGTCACGACTCGCTACAAATCCAACACCAAGCATTACACCTCAAATCCCCACACCTGCCACTCCCCAGAATCCACTTTCGATATATTCATCGACTGACCATACTGACACACCAAAAAATAAACCATTACTGCGAGTTACTGTTAGAAAGAATATTGATTTAACCAAGACCGCAAATCGCTTTGGGGATGTTATTATGCACATGAATGGAGGTGAAACGGTTACAGTGCTAAAGGAAAGCCCTACCGGATGGTCTTTTGTTAAGTACGAGGACAAAGAGGGATATCTTCCAAACGACATTCTATTGGAGCGAAAGCAATGAAATCTATTCCAATGTGCAAGTTATTCATGTTTACGCTAACCATGTCCGTGCTATTTTTTGTACAAAAATCACTCGCCCAAGACATCGGAGACCAAGCGAATGACATCAAAATTATTCTTGGAAAGATTTGCAGCCAAGATTCAGTCGAAAGTGTTCTTGCAACAAAGAAAGCTTTTGAGTCAGAAGATAAAGACTTGAGATCATTTGTTTTAGAAAAAGCATTGCAATGCAAGGATAGAAGGGTGAGAGATATTGGATTTAAATATCTCGTCGAAAAGCACAAAGATTTCACTGTTGACATCGACATATCGGAAAAAGACTTACCTAAAATTGACGCGGCAGACAAATCACTTAATGATAACGAGAAAAGCAAAGACTTATTCAAGTCGAAACGACTTGGGCTAAAAATCAAAGAAGTCAATGCGCAGAACGACACCTTTAAAGGTTCTTCAGATTTAAACGATTTTGTTGGCAGCATTGGAGCAGGGAATATCACCATAAAATTTACTTACTTCAATGTGAGGACTTGCACCTTAGTCCTAAAAAATTATGAAGACGGTTATTTAACAGGGAATTTCGGGTGCAACTCATATTCTTTTGCTGCTAAAGCCGCCATGCCTTAAATTATAATCATATTCTTGGCCCACATCACTCTCACCCTAGATGATGTGGGCATTTATAAAATAAAATCAGTGCTTACACTTGATTCTTCTCCAGCGCAATCTTCCCTTCTCCCAAGCAGGAGACCTTGAACTCAAAACGCCCAGGCTATAGACCTAGTTCGGCAGTCAAAACTGACTCATGACTTTTCATTGTCTTTGCCATTATCACTTGGCTTTCTTTTAAAAATCACTTCAGTTTTGTTTCTCCATCAATTTACGCTTTTTTCCATCAACCAACCATCCGAATTCATAAGTATCTATCACAACAAAGATGACAACTCCTGGCAAGATACTATTTATCAATAAACTCATGGGACGCTACTCATTATGAATTTGGCAGCACCTATCGCCAAATAAAAACGCTCGCCAACCAATTTTCCTTAACGACGCGGGCCTTCGTGTACAACTATTTAAAATATCGATACTTCTTCTCCAACACAATCTCCCCTTCTTCCATGCAGGAGACCTTGAACTCATCGCCCTGGCTGAACCCGTAGTTGGTGAGCAGGGTCGGAGACTGACGGAGACCGGTAGTCCCAAACTTGACGTTCCCAGAAACCGCCCGAGTTTCCATCCCTTCAATCTTATAAAACTTATCGTCCATCTGCATCAGCTTCAGGACATGCGTTTTCCGCGTCCCCTTCTCCCCACCCCAACCTGCCCCTCCTCGCCCCCTCATTTTCCATTGACATGAAAAATAATAAAAACTAAAAATCTTCATTATATTTTT
>JAEZBW010000493.1 GCA_023426765.1 Bacillota bacterium | reverse complement strand
TGCTTAAGGCACTTTACCTGGCAACCTTTGAAGCAGTGAAAAAATGGACCATGCCAATCCGAAACTGGGGTAAAGTCTATGGCGAACTATCTATCATGTACGATGGCAGGCTGCCATAGCAAAAAGCAAACGGCCAGTCAAGAGTAAATGCACGCCCTTTAAGGGCGCTCTTGACATGCCGTTTTCTTTTCTCTATAGTGTAGACAAGGGCTTGCAAGCCAGAATCTGGCCAACAAGCCCTGAATAAAATTATCATAGAAAGCAATTTACAGAGAAAGTTTCACACCGTCGGGGTTTTGGACACCCCAATGATGTACAGATGGAACTCACATGAAGGTTTCATCTCGAATCAGAAGCTCGCCGCTAAAACGGTGATGTAGTTCATCGTTCACACGATTTCCAGTCGTGCGCCTTGTCTTACATCCTTCCTGTACACATTTAACAATCCAGTGCTACACATTCACCATTGAGATAGTTATAACACTGCGGAATTATTTTTGATACCTTATCGGTATGTCTATAGTCCATTCTCACACTTCCCATTATGCTTAATCCCCTTTCTCTTTTAGCTGACGCATTTCGTCAGTGAGTGCCTGCATCTGCTGTATTTCCTAATCCTTGAGTTCTCCTGCGATGCTCATTTGAACTTTATATGCGATATTAGATAGTACCTCTGCTTTACGCAGTTCAAGTTCTCCCTATCAACCGTACCACTCTGCATCGACTAGCTCTGAAATTTCTGCCTAATCATTTCTTTGGCTTGTGAATTAATCTGTTGCTCTGTCATTTCTATTCCTCCTTTATGCTATTACATGCTTCCGAAAAATCCATTATGGCTTTTTCTGTTATTCTCCATTCACAATTCACCTTGAAAACATTAAATTTACCCTGTTTTATATAAGAGTGTATCGTTCTTGGTGTCCTACGAAGTATCCTGCTAACTTCAGATATTTTATAATCTTCCATACAAAACCCCCTTTCTAAGTCTTTCTACTTAATTGCCTATATTTCAAAGTTTTTCAGTAGAGAAAAATAAATTTGTTATTTGAAGGATTTTACACATTTTTGTCGAAAACACACCATAACTTGGATTTCTATATAAAAGAACACAAAGGAGGTATACTAACAATGGACGCAAAGTTATTGGTTAATCTAAAAGACGGTCTAATAGAATTACAGGGTTCAGAGGAATTTGTCGGAAATCAAATTGGGTGGCTGAAAGATATAATTAATCGAACTCCTATAAACTTACCCTCGGCAACCGCTAACATTCAAAACAACAGTCCATCTGTAGAAGAAACCATTCTAGCAACCACATTAGCTACTGCTATCCCAAATAGTAATGATGAGAACGATAGATATGTAGCAATATTTGGCATTACAAAAGATGGTGTTGATAACGTAATCCATACAGAAGAAAACAGTTTTACAATAATAACAAGAAAAATCAAAGGTGGAACAGCTGAAAGACAAATAAGCTATTTACTTCTTTACTGCCTTGCAAAAGAATTTTATCGGCAACAAGAAGTAACCTTTGAAGAACTGCGTGAGTTATGTAAAGAGAATGGCTGTCTTGATTCTACTAACTTCGCCAAAAACATGGATAATCATAAGGATTTATTTATTGTTAGCGGTAAACCTGGTAGTAAAAATAAAACCGCAAAACTTACTGCACCTGGGAGAAGCAAAGCAAGAGAACTTTTAGCATCTTTGGTGATATAATATGTTAGCGGTCATTGAATCACAATTAAAAGCGAGATATCCACCAGATATAGTTGATGCTATGCTAAAAAGTTATCTGGAACTAAAAGAAAACTTCTCCCTTGGTAAGTTTAAACCGACCGAACTTGAGGGTGGTTTTTTTGTTGAATGTGTAAGGAGACTAATTGAAATCGAACTCTTTAGAACTGTTATACCGATAGGAACTAATTTAAATACTTTCTCAGATGCAGAGATGAGGCGGTATGAAAACGCAACAGGAGACGAGTCCTATCGGTTACATATTCCCCGTGCTTTACGCTCAGTATACAATATGAGAAATAAAAGAGGTGTCGGGCATCTATCTCATGTATTTCCGAATGTCATGGATAGTATGTACATCGTTTCAACATGTGACTGGGTACTGGCTGAATTAATACGGCTGATTTCAACATTGGCACCCGATGAATGCCAAAGAATTATTGATTCCATTGTTCAAAGAAAACTACCTATAATATTTGAAGATGGAGATATACAAAGAGTACTCGACCAGACAATGAAAAAATCTGACCAAACTTTAGTCCTGCTTTACCATAACAGCCAACCAATAAAAGATGAGGCTCTATGTAGATGGGTAGAATATTCTGGTTTAGCAATGTACAAAAAGCGCGTTTTGCAACCATTGCACACAGCAAGGTTTATTGAATATAGAAATGATGGATTCTGCATAACGACACCAAAGGGAATTGAATATGTTGAACGGTTAATTAATAAATAAGAAATTACCAAAAAGTGAGTTCTTTGTTTTTACCCGAATTCTATATGTAGCATCAATGAAAGTCTGGTGAGAGTTTGGCTGCATAATGTACTTCAATTTGTGCACGTGATGTACTTCGATTTGACCCACCCATGTATTTCAATCTGACCCACCGATATATTTGAAAGTGACCCACCCATGTACTTGAATTTGACCCGCCTCATAAC
>JAEZBW010000490.1 GCA_023426765.1 Bacillota bacterium | reverse complement strand
CTTATGGGTAATGCTGTACTTTGCCCTGTTCAGCATCTTGATGACCTGGCCGCTGGTGCTCAAAATGCGCGACTCGGTGGTTGGCGAAATTGGCGACAACATCTACTTCATCTTCCTGATCCGCTGGTACGCAAAGGCCTGGTTTGATCTGGGTATCTCACCCTTCTTCCATCCCTGGCTCAACTACCCGCAGGGCTGGAACCTTGCTTCCACCGATACCTCGCTGGCGACCACGCTGTTTGGGCTGCTCCCCGGCATGCTGGTGACACCCACCTTTGGCTACAACTTCGCCATGCTGGTGACGTTTGTGCTCTCCGGCTGGGCGATGTTCGTGTGGGTACGGCGGCTCACAGGCTCCGCGCTGGCCGGGCTGGTCGCCGGGACGATCTACGCCTTTTTGCCCTTCCGCATGGCCCACTACCTGATCGGCCACATGAATCTGTCAGGCACGCAGTGGTTCCCGCTGTGGTTTATGGGCCTGTACGATCTGCTGCGCATTCGGAAACTTCAGTGGAAGCCGCTGCTGCTGTGCGCCGTGACGCTCGGGCTGATCGGATTTAGCTCAATGCACTACCTGCTGATGACGGTGGTGATCTCGGCGGTGTTTGGCGCGGGCTACCTGTGGTTCGCCGAGCGCCCCCACCTGCGCCGCCCCGAGTTTTGGAAGGGTCTGGCGGCCAAAGTAGGCGCGCTGGGCATCATCAGCCTGCCGCTGGTGTTCCTGGCGGCGCTGCCGTTCCTCCAGCTCAACAACCAGGGCGGGCTGGCATCGCGCTCGGTATCGTATGCCAGCATGTACTCGGCCAGCCCCACCGACTTCATCCTGCCCTCCACCGATCACTTCTTGTGGGGGCGCTGGGTAGGCGGCCATTTCGACCGCTCGCTGTGGATCGAAGCGACCATGTACATCGGCCTGATCGCGGGAGCGCTGGCGGTGCTGGCATGGATGAAGCGCAAGGCGGTTGGCCACGCGACGCTCCAAAAAGTGGCCCTGCTGGTGATCCTGGCAGCCTTTGTTCTTGCGTTGGGCACAGACCTGCACTGGAACAACCAGCGCGTGGAGGTGCCGGTGCCGGGCTTTTTACAGGGCTTGCTGAACCGCGAGACCACGCCTATCCCGCTGCCTTCGTACTTCCTGTTTACGTACCTTCCGTTCTACGCCAAAATGCGCGCGCTGATGCGCATGGGTCTGTTCGTCCTGATCTTCACCACCATGCTTGCCGGGCTTGGCTCGGCGTGGCTGCTGGAGAAGGCGGGTCCGCGGCGGGCGGTTCCGGTAACAGCGCTGCTGATCGCGTTGGTCTTCTTTGACTTTTATCCCGGCCCTTACACCAACTTTGCCCGCGTAGAGGCCCGCCCGGTCGATGCCTGGCTGGCAGAACAGCCGGGGCAGGGCGCCGTGGCGCAGTTTCCTTTCATCCAGGCCGAAGACCAGGACCAGGTGTATAACACGCTGGTGCACGGCAAGCCCTATATCGGCGGGTTCTTCTCCGCCAACCAGCCGGAGCAGTACCTGCGCATCCGACCGGTGCTGGAGAGCTTCCCCACTACCGAGGGCGCGGCGCTGCTGCGCGAGCTGGGCGTGGAGTGGGTGCTGTTCGACACCACTCAGTACCCGGACTTCGCTCCCGTGCGGGCATCCGTTGAGACAGTAGGCTTGCGCTACGTGGATACGTTGGATGGGCAGGCGGTGTTTACCCTGCCGGGAGGGGAATAGTATGCGCCGGTTCTTAAGCCTGTCTCCGCGCTGGACCTATCTTTTGATTGCCCTTGCTGCCCTGGCAGGCATGGCGCTGGTTGCCTTTGCCACATCCTCGGGGCCGGGGGTAGGCGGCGACGCGACCATCTATCTCACCTCGGCGAAGAACCTGCTGGCCGGGCGCGGATTGGGCTGGACAGAAGCCGATGGGTCCTTCCGGCTGCTGCCCTACACCCCGCCGTTCTACCCGCTCTCGCTCAGTTTTGTTGGCCTGTTCGCATCCGATCTTGTCGCTGGGGCGCGCTGGTTCAATGTGCTGCTGTTCGGCGCGACAATTACGCTCACCGGGCTGTATCTGTACCGCTCCACCGGCCAGGGCTGGCTGGCGGTGATCGCCGCTGGATTGGTGGCTTTCTCGCCCGTCATCATCGGCGTGCAGGTGTGGGCCATGTCCGAGTCGTTGTTCCTGCTGCTGTGCTTTGGCGGGCTGTTTGCGCTGGTGGAATATCTGTACCGCCCGCGCCCAGGCATGCTCATCGCGGCGGCGCTGCTGTCGGGTCTGGCCTTCCTCACCCGCTACATGGGTGCGGCCTGCCTGCTCACCGGCGGGCTGGCGCTGCTGGTCTACGGCCTGCGCTCGGAGCGGCGGCTGAGCCTGAAGGCGTTGAAACCTGCCTTCTTTTACAGCGTGATCGCCGTTCTGCCCATGCTGGTATGGATTTTGATCGATATGAGCACCACCGGTACGGTCAGCTCGCGCAGCGGTCAGCCTGCTTCGGCCTACGGTCAGCGGTTGCTGGAGATGTACCCGGCGCTGGAGAGCATCGTCCTGTTCTGGCTGGTGCCCGACTCGGTCACCGGGCGGCTGCCGGGGATCCTGCGCGCGCTGGGCTGGTTGGTTCCGCTGGCGGGCGTGCTTGGGCTGGGTGTCGTCCTCTCCCGGCGTGCAAATGAAGAAAACGGCCAAAACCAGCGGGCTGGTATTTTGGGCCTGGTGCTGTCGCTGTTCATCGCGGCATACCTGCTGGTGCTGGCGGTGGTGCAGGTGTTTACCTACCCGCCAGTGACTCTCGCGGCACGCATGCTCTCGCCAGTGCACATGGCCTTTTTAATCCTGGTCGCGGGCCTGGCCTTCTTCGCGCTGGAATATCTACTGCGCGGCAAGCGGATTGGCGCGGCGCTGGTGTGGCTGGCGCTGTTCGCCCTGCTGGGAACCTACGTGCTGCGCGGCGGGCTGGTTGCGCGGCGGTTCTACGGCACGGGTATTGGCTATAATGCCCCCGAGTGGCAGGAATCGGAAACGGTGGCAGCGGCAAAAGCGCTCCCCGCGAACGTGCCGCTGATCTCAAACGAGACGACCGCGCTGATGTATTTTGCCGATCGCCCGGCCTACACGCTGCAAGAAATCTTTACCGATAAACCTCAAACGGAGTTCACCGTGTACGGGGCCGGTGCAGATGAGTCGCAGCGCGTGTTCCGGCAGGAGAACGGGGCGCTGGTGCTGTTCTATAACACGCTTTACGAGGATTACGCCATGTACGGCGAGCAGGCCGACGAACGGATCGCCGCGCTCACCGAAGGCCTCTACCCGTACTTTGTGTCCGATGATGGCGCGATTTACTTCTACCAGAAGCCTTCCTTCGCTCCGTAATTT
>JAEZBW010000469.1 GCA_023426765.1 Bacillota bacterium | reverse complement strand
CGCCGACCTCGCCCTCATGTTCGAGGCGATGACGGACATCCCCGACGCCGTCACCGCTTATCGGCGCGCCATCCGGATCGCTCCCGATTTCGTCCAGGCGCATGTGAATCTGGCGTTGCGCCTGCTGCACCTCGGGCAGATCGGCGAGGGCTGGAAACACTACGCCCACCGCCTTGCGCAGGATCCGCGGACACGCCGACAGGCTCTGCCGCCGTGGCGGGGGGAGGATCTTGCCGGACGACGGATCCTGGTCTGGGGCGAGCAGGGCATCGGCGACGAGGTGATGTTCGCATCCTGCCTGCCCGATCTGGTGGCGCGGGCCGGCCATGTGACGGTGCTGTGCGAGCCGCGGCTCGTCCCGCTGTTCGCCCGCTCCTTTCCAGAGGTCACGGTGCGGCCTCTTCCGGACGAGAATGAGGAGGGCGGCTTCGACACCGGTGACGCGGTGCAGGCGGCGGTCGGCTCGCTTCCCTTGTGGTTCCGCCCGGACGCGGACGCCTTCCCGCGGCGATGCGGTTATCTGCGCGCGGAGCCGCGCGAGACCGGGCGCTTCCGCGAACGCCTCTCCGGCGCGGGGCCGGCTGTCGGCGTGGCATGGCACACGGTTGCCGAGGGGCGGCGCTCCATCCCGCTGCAGGCTCTCGCGGACGCGTTGCCCGGCGCGCGCCTCGTGAACGTGCAGTACGGCGAGCACGAGCCCGAACTGACCGCCGTGGAAGCCCGGCGCGGCGGCGCCATCGCGCGCTTCCCCGACGCATCCCCCCTCGACGACCTGGAGCGCTACGCGGCCCTGCTGTCGGCGCTCGACCTCGTCGTCACCATCGACAACAGCACCGCCCATCTGGCCGGGGCGCTCGGCGTGCCGACCTGGATCCTGCTGCCGTCCCCGCCCGACTGGCGCTGGTTCGGAGGGATACGGGGCTGCCTGTGGTACCCGCAGGCCCGGCTGTTCCGCCAGCACCGTTCCGGCGACTGGAGCGGTGCCCTGGCCGATGTCGCCGCAGCGTTCCGGCTTTTTTGACGCTACATGGCCAGCAGACGGCGGACGAAGGCAAGGACGTCGTTGATATCGATGCGGAAATCGGCCCGCACCCCTCGTGATGAGCCCTCATCGGAATAATAGGCGGCATACGTCAGGTCGGCGGCCTGAGCGAGAGTCCAATAGCAGGTCGACGGCACATACTGTGGCACGATTTCCAGCACGATGCCCTTTTTCATGAACATCACATTGGTCAGGTTGGCGCCATGACAGCCAACCACCATACGCGCCCGCGAAAACAGATGAATTTGTTCGGCGACCGCCATACCCGTCGTGTCGACATAGCGGAATCCCAGAGAAGCCAAGCCAGCCGCCAAGTGATCTTCGTCCAGAAGGTTGCGCTCGGCACCGCGGCGTCCCGCGAACAGCAGGAGATCCGGCTCGTCCGGACTGAACAGCCCGGCCAAGTGCCGCCGCAGGGCAGCGATGTGCGGTCGGTGAACGGAAGACTTGTTCTGGAACGGCGACGAGGCGCGGAGCCGCTCGGCGTGCACCGGCGGCCCCAGGGGCACGATGCACTGCTCCGCGACCCCGAGAAGGCGATAGACCTCGGCCTGGAACGGCGTGTTGACCGGCAGCAGATAGCGGGCAGACGCCCCATGCTCGGCCCAGAACACCTGCACCTGGGGGGCTGTCTCGGTCATGAAATGAAAGTAGTTGTCCCACCAGCCGAACTGCTGCCGGGTCAGGCAGGTTAGGCCGGGCAAGCGCTGCGGCTCTCCCAGCCAATCCGTTATCATCGTTTCCGTAATGCGGTCGCCGTCGAAAGCCCATTCACGATTGCTGTAGACCTGCGACACGAAGCCGTCATCGTTGAAGATGACACCCGCTTGACCGAAGACGACCGCGTTGCGGAACTCCGCCTCCAGCACCGGCTCGTGCTGCTCAAGAAAGGCATGCGCCCCGGAGCGCACTCCGCTGCGCATGCAGAACAGCTCCTCTTGGCGGGGGCTGCCCGACAGCACCGGCTTGTAGACCACGAAGCCGTAGTGGCCATGGATGAAACGCCCACCCACCGCGTCCGGCTGAAACGGGTTGTCCTGGACGCCGTTGACGCCGAGACGGCGCATGCGGGTGCACGCCTCCGCGGTGATGGCGGCAATGGCCGCATCATGCGCACCGAGCCGCTTGTTCAGTTGCCAGTGCAGGCGGAGCATCAGCACAGCCACTTCCGGATCATCCGGCAGAGGATGCTGAAGGACAGCAGCGTCGTTGCCGCTCGCCAGGGCAGCGAAGCTGGCGAGCAACCGAGCCTCCTCGGCCGCGCCGGCTTGGGCGGCACTCTGCAAGCCCCGAAGCAACTCCGGTTGACGCAGAGCTGCACAGTTGGCCACCAGTTGAAGATAATCGACGTCGACGGCAGCCAACTCACGGACGAAGTGCCGGAGGGCGTCGGCAGCTTGCCCAGGCGTGCCAATGGCGAGGGTGGCGCAAACGGCGGCCAAACGAGCACCCAAACCCTGGATGACCGCTGTATCCTTGCGCACCGTTCGGCGCAGAGCTTGGCCGTGCCTCACATCATCTGCCATCACGCCCTCGATTCAGCCTCTCGGGCAG
>JAEZBW010000465.1 GCA_023426765.1 Bacillota bacterium | reverse complement strand
ACCTCCCGGAGAATCCTGAAATCATCGGAAAATCTGCTGAAAAAAAGCGAGGGGATCTCTTTCCACGGATACCGTTCAAAGTCCCCCCGGTTTTGTATCACACCCGGAATATGTCCTCCCAGAGCTCCGCTGCCTGGCATTACTAAACCGATGCACTGTTCGAAGCTCACCGTGTCATACCCCAAATCCCTGAAAAAGCGAGTATAAATCCTGAAAAACTCTTTTTTGTCGGCTTCATCCCCCTGTAACAGTGCTGCAAACTCCCTGTTCAATGCTTTTTCCATGAAGGCTTCCGTTATGATATGCTCATAGAGAGGAAACCTTTCAGATTCCATATTTCTCGCTGCCCTCTCCGCATTCCTGTGATCAGGTGCAAACGCTTTCATCAACCATTTCCTCCAATCTGACGATTTCAAAGGAATGGAATCCGCAGACTCCATGAAAGGATAATTCGCGGGAAAAACAAAGAAGATCACCTTCATTATATCTCCGGACATTTAACGTAACAATGAACTCTGCACATTACGGAGAATCAGTCCTGTATTCAACTTTTTTGTCATGTAATTATTATGTAAATAGGTTATGTGTTCTTTGGCCTGCGGGGGTCGATATTGAAACGAACCGTCCCATTTTCCATTCCTGTGAATGGGCCAACCGGTCGTAACTCTGCAGTCTTCTCCCCGAAGTAATCGGTGAATGTCTTTTCATCTGTCTTAACAGCGGGCAGCTTCCCATTTATGGTAACATCCATGGTGAGATCCCTGCTGTTGATATCAATATGGATGTCACACTCGCAGCCAGTCATATCAAAACCGCAGAATTCCTGCCAGGCTTGCAGATCCAGGCACATCTCCGGTTCGGGATACATCACTCTCAGATATCCGCCGGGCATTTTGGAGTATGCGTTTCCTTCCAGTTGATTGTGCTGATTCGGCAGGATAACGGCTGCTTCCCCGCATTGATAGAACAGGTTGTTGAAGAACTTGTTCTCGCGGGATGTACCTCCTCGTTTTATCATCAGACGGAATGCCACAACCTTGGCAAAGAAACCCGCCTTGTCGCATTTCCCGATGAGGTTGTTCACCATCCGAAGCCTGTCGGTTCCCTCAAGATAAATTCCATAGCCGTTGCGGACATCGGTTTCGGTATTTTTATACCATCCGGAGGAACCCGGCTCTCCCTTCAGTGCCTTTTTATCATATCTTCCCTCGACATTCCAGATGATGTTGTTGTCAATCAGATTCTCGGAGTCACGGGTGCATTCGATAAAGATATGTTCTCTGGACTGGATTCCGTCAATAAACAGATTTGATGTGATACGATTGTTTTCGTTCCCCACATCCAGCCATAGCGCATCACAGCCATAACATTCGCGGATGATGTTCCTGCGGATCAGGGAGTTCACAGAGTTATGCAGTTTGATGCCGCCCGCTTCCCAGGACAGCTCCATCCGCTGCCAGCCGGTTCCGGAGATCAGATTGTCTTCAATCAGCATGTTTTTTACAAACATACCGGCGATACCGCATACCCCCACGTCCTTGATCGTGTTTCTTCTGATGATGGTGTTTCCGATGATCTGTTCTTCGGTCCAGGGGTGATGCCAGCATTCATTGCCGCAATCAATACCGGTTCCGTTGGCCCAGTCGATGGTACAGTCCTCGATGATCCAGTGATGTCCGCGGTAACAGGAAAGAGAACCCCTTTGAGGTACCGGAGCACCGGTGGCTGCATGGGCCAGTGTAAGCCCTTTAACCCGGATATAGGACAGGAACGGAACCTTCGGCGCAAAGCATTGCTCCCGGTTCGACAATTCAACCACATGGTTCTTCGGATCGTCATCTCCGGTTAGACGGATATGCACCTTCTGGCCGTTTGCTTCAACCCAGTAGGAGTTTTCGTTCTCGCTGAGCATATAGTACAGCGGAACCTGTTTCATGGGCCTGCCATCGATGAAAACCATGCCTCTTCTGTTCAGATAGGTGGTCATATCGGTTTTGTCATATTCAATAAACAATCTGTCATGCAGGATGTTGACAGCACAGAATGGATTATAGCCCTTAAAATCCTCCGGATTCAACTCAATTTCCCAAATCCGAAGGCCTTCGGGTATGGATGGATCCTGCCGGAAGTTACGTGTCATCCTCCATCCGGTACTGGGCGTAAAATTCTTTACCTCAACAGAGGCTTTTATGATCACTTCTTCTTCAAAAGCTTCATAGCTGATCATTTTTTCCGGGTTCAGTCCACCCATGGCCGGCTGTACCGTTTCCCGATATACCCCTTTATGGATCAGTACCCTTGTACCCGGTATTGCTATCCTGGCGGCGGCATTGATGGTTTTGAACG
This sequence comes from Bacillota bacterium, assembly GCA_023426765.1. GTDB lineage: Bacteria > Bacillota > Clostridia > DSM-8532 > DSM-8532 > JAAYJG01. The sequence continues at coordinate 11,983 of JAEZBW010000465.1, read as the reverse complement.
GCCTTTCCGCTGTCCCGTCATTGGTGTCGGATGCCATGGGATGTTGGTTGTTCACATGAAGTTCCCTGTCATACTGCTGCGGCACCTCCCAGAAATCAAACATCTGCCCGTTGGGAAGCTGTGCCGAATAATCTTTTTCAGTTGCCTTATTCATCCTTCCATACCCCCTGTTTTTCTTCTATTTGACACCAAAAAAGCCATCCGGATCAAACCCGGCATAGGTTGGTGTCTGGTCTGTCACCGGCAGTATCTCCAGCATGCAAAGATGATTGCACGGTATATTCAGGTTCACTTCATACGAACCATCCTTATCCAACAGCTTCGAGTCGGTTTGTACAGGCTCTGCCGCAGCTTGCAGTATTTTTACCTGTTCCCGGTTCAGATAACGCGGTTTTCCAAGATTACTCCATGTCTGCAGGGGATTGCCCCATTCCCCTCCCACTTCCTTCTTAATCAGGATGGACTGCTGAGCGATGGCCGGAAGGGTGAGTGCATAAGCTTTGTCCTGATCAGGCTTGTTTTCGCGCAGATCATTCCAGTTCCAGCCGATGATGACATACCTGTCCTTATCCCGGGTGACGATCAGATTTTCGTCGCGATACAACAGCTCCTGGCCTGCTTTGGAGAAAAACTCAAATGCATAAAAAGTGGGTTTCTTGATGGAATGAAATGCAACCAGACCGAACCCCCCATGAAACTGGGATTTGGGAACATCGGCCTCTTCAAATACATCACTGAAGGTCCAGTAAGAATAAGAATCTGCATATTCCCCGGCTTCACTGAGAATCCTTGCGATATAGGCAGCATGGTAATCTGTATCATGGGCCGGGCAAACCGGAACATAAGAGCTGTTGAACTCTGTGATATGAAGCGGCATCCCTGCTATCTGCGGATAGCGATCCATGATGCTTCTTGTTTCCTTCAATTCTTCGATCATATAGGTTGGATGATGCATTTGATGGTAGACAAACTGGCCTTTATGTTTGGGTTCTCCAACGGTATAGCAATGACGGGTGATAAAATCCAGCGGCGAGTTGTTCTGAATGCAGTGTTCAAAGAATGAAGTCAGCCATTTCTCGGTTTCAATACCGCATATGGCCGGGCCCCCAACCTGAATGCGCGGATCAACCTTTTTAATCATGTTCGCCGAGCAATCATAAAGTTTGAAATATTCTTCCATGGTTCCTGCCCAGAAACCGATATTGGGTTCATTCCAAACCTCAATGGGCCAGGTTACAACCTCTTCCCGTCCATACCGATCGATCAGGTGATTGAGCGTGGTTTCTATCAGTTCCGCCCATTTCTCATAGGAAGACGGAGGGGTTGCATTCCCTTTCCAGTAGAATATCGTCTGTTCCCCGGTCTTCAGCTTTTCGGGCATGAAGCCCAGTTCAAGGAACGGCTTGATGCCATTTTCAAGATAGGAATCCATGATCCGATCCAGATAGGTGAAATTATAAATGGTATGCGTGGTCCCCTCGATATCATATTCACGATAGATTCCGACATCATCGCAAAACAGGCCATGACCCCGGATATACTTGAAATGGATGGATTCCTGCACAAGCATCAGATGGTCGGTATATTCCTTCTGGAGTGCCAGTCCCAGCCTGCCGGTGCCCACACAGTAAGTTGCATTGTTTTTGAAAGGTTTTCCCGTGGTTGGAATTTGAACTTTTGTTACCATATTCATACTCCTTGCCTTTTAATTATTTTCAGGTGTTACCATTTGCTTCCCGATTCATGGGGACAAATGCGCAAAGCATTTAATGCCCGTACTTTTACAATGCATCCGCAGCTCATGCAGGTGTTTCCAAACACAAGCCGTTCGCAGGCATTGCAGATCGCCAGCCTCTTCCCGTATAAATCTCTGTCCGCCAATGGCACACCGGATTCTATGACTCTTTGAATCTGGGTTTCAATTTCCTGGTCTGAACTATTCAGATCTCCCGAACAATTCCTGCAATCCTTCCTCATCCCAGTCCCTTTCTGCAGATCTCTGAAATTTTCATTATATCCCTATTTCCATGAATCTGAGAAACCTCCGCAGCTTTCACGAATGTTGTAGACCGGCTTGAGTTCCTGCATCATGGGGAATGTTGCCTTGTTGTGAATCGATGACAGGATCATTTTTATTGAAATATCTGCATATTGGAAAATGGGCTGTTGAATTGATGATATCGTCGGAGTGGAATAGTTGAAGTACTCATTTTCTCCATAGACCAGTATTTCCATCTCATCCGGGATATGAATCCCGAGAGATCGGCAAGCCATGATTACACCGCCGGTATTCCGGTTGTCCATGACGAAGAGTGACGACGGCTTTTCCTGCTGGGACAGGATACTCATGGCAGCATCATAGCCACACTTGAAGTCACGCTGGCTGCAATAGGATATCCATTGATCACGAATTTCAACATTTCTCTGCCTGCAGGTTTCTCTAAACCCCATTTCGATAAGCTGGGCGGATTTGCCTTTGTTATAGATCCCGACCAGACCCGAAGTGCGATGATTTCTGGTATGGAACAGATTCGCGCAGCTTGCCCCGACATCGTAATCATCGATCATGACCGTATTGAATTTATGTGTCTTTCTGCCAATCAGGACAATGGGGATGTTAAAGTCATTCTGCTCTAAAAATGCTTGATCCTCATCGGAAATCCCTCCGATGATCGCCCCGCTGAAGCGGTTACTGGTGATAAGGCTTTTGCATCCTTCCAGTTTTCCAAAATCATAGGGTTGAAGCACCAGCTCAACATTCAGGTTTTCTTCTTTGATCGTCTGATACAGCCCCTGCAGAAAGAGCCCCAACAGGTCCACCAGATACTCTGTTCGCCAAAAAACAGCAATGATGTACGGAGCTTCAACCTCTGCCGATTTTCTGAACCTGCGGGCGTAAATGTTCGGCTGATAATTCATTTCCTTTGCCATTTCCTGAACACGCATCTGGGTCTGTTTCGATATGCGGAATTGTTCTCCCCGCCCGTTCAGAACAATAGAAACCGTTCCGGTGGATAGATGAAGCCGGTCTGCGATTTGCTTAATCTTTACGGTGGTTTTCTTTTCCTTCATATACCCACCTTCCTTCGCTGATATCCGTTCCACAAACAAGCCTGTTCCCGGGGTGCCTGCTTCGCGTCATGAAACCTGCGATTAAAAAACACTGAACTGGTTTTTCATGATCTGCAATCAGACGATCCGCTAAACCATTTTAGCCCTTTATATAATCATAAGTTACGTTCCACCGGCTGTCAATGCTTCAGGAACCGGTTCAGGCTTTGAACCAGGGCAAACGGTTACAGTTCAGCTTTTTGTATGCAGTAAATGCTTCGAAGCATGTTGCCTTTCGTCATCGAAATAATCCGAGCCACCCGCTAACTCGTATGTAGGTGTGAACTGTAACGGCTAACGTTCGTCCTTTGAATGCAGGAAAAAATGCTGCCACCGGTTTACTCCGCTGGCAGCATCAACTTTTACCGGAATATCTGTTTGACAAACTCCTTCAGGCATCTTCTCCAAACCGTCCACTCGTGGTAACCGGGGCAGGTATACAGCTTATATTGAAGCCCTGTTTCGTCGAATTTCCTGAGATCCTGTTCAAGACCGTTTACGATTCTCTCTTCCTGTTCACCATAGCCGAAGAAAAACAGCTTAACCTGTTCATTGAACGCCTTCGGGTCTTTGAAATTCTGATAGTAATCAAAATCGCAATACCAGCGTCTTTCCAGTATCCCGCTGAAGATACCGATATACGGGAAATAGCCAAGATGCCGCATGGTTGTCATCAAGGTCTGGTAGCTTCCCATCGAAAGCCCGGCCATCGCTCTGTTTTCATTGCCTGACGCCACCCTGAACTTCTTTTCGATGAACGGAATGCAATCCCTCATCAGCATGGAATCAAAGTCTCCTGCGATGAAGTCTTCATCCTTTTGATGATTCACGCAGTAAAGGCAGTTCATTACGATGATCATGGGTTGGCATTGGTTTTCGGCGATGAGATTGTCCAGGATATAATGAACCTTTCCCTGCCATACCCATCCGGTTTCGTTTTCTCCGCCACCATGCTGCAAATACAGCACCGGGTATTTTTTATCGGGTTCTTCATCATACCCGGGGGGTGTGTATACCCAGCAATCTCTGGTTCTGCCCGTAACGGATGAATGAAAATGCTCCACCCGCAGCGTACCGTGAGGGACATCCTTTAGAAGGTAGAAATCTTCATCTCCCGGCATGTCGAAAAAGTTAATGACCTTGTGCGCACCGTACCCGACGGGTGCCTGAGGATTCACCACACAGGTTCCGTCAACAAAATATTCGTGGTAATGGTATCCCGCCGGGATCCCGCTGATAGTTACGCGCCAGTAGCCATTCTCATCTTTCGTCATATCATGCTTCTTATTCGTCATTGCCAGCCATCCGGATACCGCAACCTGCTTTGCATTCGGTGCATAAAAGCAGAACGTAACATCACCATTATCTTCAATGGTAACCCCCGGAATTTCCCGGACATGCCGGGGGCCTTTGTTGTTTCCCTCGTCATCGATAAACATCCGCATCCCCAGATGTTCCGCATCAAAAAACAAACCGTCCGAATGCAGGGCTTCGTTATCACTGTACCGATATGCCATGAATATTTCTCCTTTCAAGCTTTTACAATGCCTTCCTGATGAACAATCAGCAAGCACAATGTCAACGGAACACCTTTTTTAAGAAATCCGCTGCGCAGTGCCGCCAGAAAGTCCAGTCATGATACCCTGGTTTAAAAAACACTTCCAGCGGGATACCATGGTTTTGAACATCCCGTACATTCCCCGCTGACATTTCATATAATCCATCCTGTTGTCCGCACGCGACATAAAGCATTTTAAAGGTTTTTCTAAACTGTTCTGTGTCATACAGGACATCTGCGTAATTTTCTTCTTCATCTGCTATTGTCAGCCCTCCGCTGAATATACCCGCCCAGGCGAATAAATCCGGATGATGAAATACGGTTTTCTGGGTCTGCATGCCTCCCATGGACAATCCGGCCATCGCCCGTCCTTCTCTGTTGGTTAACGTTCGATAGGTCCTGTCAATGAAAGGAATGCAATCCTTCACAATCTCCTCGTCCAGCGAGCCCAACTGTGGATGGCTGGTTCCGTCTTCTCTGAAGCTGTAACCCGTGTTCATCACAATAAGCATTTCTTCGCATTTACCTTCTGCTAAAAGGTTATCCATGATGCTGCAAATTTTGCCCTGCCAGATCCATCCGATCTCATTCTCTCCTCCGCCATGCTGCAGATAAAGAACCGGATATTTTCGATCTGCCTTCTGATCATACCCTGGAGGTGTATACACATAGCACATCTTCATACGATCTGTTACAGAAGATTGATAATAGTTTATGCGGACGCTGCCATGCGGAACATCCTTAAGCAGGCAGGCATCAAACTCCGGCTCCGGCATTTCGAAGTAGTTCAACGGCTTAAAGCATCCATAGCCAAGGGGAGCCCGGGGATTGATCACCTGTACCCCATTCAGGTAGTATTCATGATAATGAAACCCTGGCTCAACCTGATCCAGTATGCCTGTCCATAAGCCTTTTTCTCCGTTTAGGTCATCCGCTTTTTGCAGTTTCAACCGATCCATTCCGAAAACCTGTACTTCCACGCTTGTTGCTTCCGGAGCCTCAAAACTAAACTGAACCTTGCCCTGCTCCAAAATAACAACCTTCTGTAAATCCTGATAACGTCCGGCTGGCCTACCTTTTTCATCCACAGCATAGATTACCCTTTTAAAAACCGGGTCAAAGAACAGTGGATGCATTTTAAAGGTCTGCTTTTTCAATAGCTCCGGTGACAGAGCAATCTCATTCCGGTGGTTTGGTTCTGCTTCTCCGGTTTGCAGCTTACCGTTTGATTCTTCTGCGGTCTCCGGCCATGTAAAAATACTTTGAACAAAAGCATGAAGGCTTTTTCTCCATACATGCCACTCATGATAACCAGGAAAGGTCATTGAGGAGCAGGGAATGTTCTTTTCCTCGAATTTGCGGGAATACTCCTCCATGATGGGAATAAGCATATTTTCCCCCTGACCCGCAGTCAGGAGGATAAAATTCAGTTTTTCTTCATCGTGCGAGAGGATTCGTTCCAGCTCATGAATGCCCACTCCAGAGAAAATCCCCAGCGCGGAAAACAGTTCCCTATGCTTTGAAACGGTCAGGCTGGCCTGCGCCGATCCGAGGGACAGCCCTGCAATTGCCCTGCTGCTTTTTCCCTTTTTCACCCGGAAGTTCGTTTCGATGAAGGGGATACAATCCTTTATTAATTCACTGTCAAAATCTCCAGGGTAAAATACCGGATCCTCCCCCTCACCGAACGCATACCCGCTGCACATTACAATGATCATTTCACGGCATTTGCCCTGTGCAAGAAGATTGTCCATGATAAAATTCAGCTTTCCATTCCAGATCCAGCCGGTTTCATCTTCTCCGACGCCATGCTGCAGATAAAGAACCGGATAGGTTTTCTTCCTATCTATGTTGTATTGAGGCGGCGTATAGACATAGCAGCTTTTCATATGTCCGTTTACGCTGGACGGATAAAGCTCTATTCTCACTTCTCCGTGAGGGACATCCTTCATCAGGTAAAAATCGTCTTCTCCTTCGGGTATATCAAAAAAATTAATCGGCTCAAAACACCCATAGCAAAATGCTCCCAGCTGATTTCGCACCCTATTCCCGTCAATGAACCAGTCATGATAGTGAAAGCCAGGAGGGATGTGACTCACCTTTTTTGAGAAAAACCCATTCCCCTCAGGTTCCAGGTCAATCCTTTCCCGGGGCATACTTCCGCTGATTCCGCAAACCTGAACCTGCTTCGCCCCTGGAGCATAATAGCAGAACTCGATCTCCCCATTGACATGGACAATAACACCTTCCCGCTCCTTTACATAGGTTAAGTTACTAAGTTTTCTTTCGCCTGATCCGAATTCCACTTTTTTATTCAGCGGATCGAAAAAGAGCGGATGGCTTGTAATGGCTTGATTCTTCATTTTTCCCATGAAATACTCCTCTCCTTTCATTTCTGCATATTATACTGCTGCAGCACCGGCTTCCTTTTTCCTGCTTCGCACCTGATAAATGTTGAATAGTACTGTGCCTGCAAGCATCAGAGCAGCCATACAGAAAAACATGGTCTGGTAATTGAATAATGATGAAATCCTGCCGCCAAGAATAGGCCCAAAGCCCTGACCGATATCCGCACCAATATAATATGTACTGGTTGCAATGCCAACCTTACAGGCATCTACTTTTTTAATGCAGGCAGACTGAAGTGCAATCTGACCTCCGCCCTGCCCAAGTGCTTTGAATACTGCCGCGGCCAGAATAAATACAATACCTGTCGAGGCCCCAATCAAAAACATGGACACGGCGGTAACGGCTAACGATAGGTTCACAATGATTGAAAGACCGGATTTATCAATTACCTTGCCTGTTAACAGCCGTACTGCACAAAGAACGGCGGCATTGACGGTAAAAAACAGACCGATATTCGAGATGCCCTGCTCCTCACCCCATAGGACGAGAAAAGAGTTGACAATGCCGTTTCCTAAAGAAAATAGTCCTGCAGTCAAAGCAAATACGATGACTTCTTTCGCAACCAGATTATCCAGACGAAATACAAATTTTCTCACTGTCTGTTTATGTTTCTCTGTTTTGCTAGTCTTGACAGGAATCAGGAATATCACTGCCAGTACGGCAAAAATAGATATACCTAAAAACAGGGGCCGGTATCCATATTGATCCTTTATCGCAATTCCCAGGCTGGGGCCGCAAATCTGTGCAATAATCTGCCCCATTCCAAAATAGCCAAGACCTTCTCCCAGCCGCTCTTTCGGAATGGTTTCGCTTACAAGGGCCATGTTAGCCGTACTGCTGATTCCAAAGGCCACTCCGTGGAGAACACGAAATACAAGCATCACTCCGGTGTTCGGCGCTACAGCATATCCCAGGAAGCATATACAAATCAACAGCGTTGAAAAAACACAGATGTTTCGCTTATTCATGGCATCCATGGCCATTCCGCTGAAAGGCCGGATAACCAGCGCTGAAATGGAATAAATTCCTGCCAGCATACCGGCCATGGTTAACCCGGCTCCAAGAGTTATAGCATAGGATGATACGATGGTGGCAATCATGCTGTAGCTTAGTGCAGTGATCAGATTCACTATATTTAACAAACAATAGGTTGGACTTAACAGCTTCTTCTGCATTCAAACCCTCATTCCAAATATCTTATCTGTTACGCTCCATCCTAGGAGCCGGCTCGGAAAGTCGGTTTATTCATAAAAAACACGTATAGACGTGAAAAAATACACGTCACCATGCGGGTTTTCAGACTTGGAACCCGGTATAATATGAATAAACCTAGTTTTCCGAACGGTCTCCTAGCCCATCGCCCATTTGATAAAGCGCTCCACCTGGATATCCCATACCTTCCACTCATGCTCTCCGGGCATTTCTTCATATTTTACAGCAATACCGCTGCTTCTCATGAAGGCCAGATATCTCTGGGCATATTCATAGCTGAAGTCTTCGGTTCCAATGGCGGCATACATCCGGGGAAGCTCCGCATGGCTTTCAATCGCGTGGGTAACCATATACCTTGTGTCATTCTTTGTGTTCAGCATGTTTTCGTATCCGCCCCATACAAGGTGACATACTCCGTTTTCTTTCTGCTTCTCCATTTTTGAGAAGGGTCCCACATCTGCATTGAAAATCTCATCGGTAAAGGAGAAGCCCGAAAAATTACCCACTGCAGCAAAATAATCCGGCTTGTCAAAGGCCCATTTGTAGGCTCCGTAACCCCCCATCGAAAGCCCCGCAACAAAACGGTCCTTCCGTTCGTCGGAAAGCGGCAGGAAGCAATTCAGCACCATGGGCAGTTCTTCGGTCAAATAGGTATAGTATTTATAGCCATGAACCATATCTCCGTAAAAGCTGCTTCCACCAACTTCAGGCATCACTACGGCAATTCCATTATCTTCCGCGTATCGCTCGATGCTGGTGTACCGAATCCAATCCTGGGCATTCCCTCCGCCCCCATGCAAAAGGTACAAAACCGGTAAAGGCTTTATCTCCCTGCTGCAGTCATACGGCAGTATGATATATACATTGGTATGAAACCCCAACGATTGGGGCAAAAAGCTAAAGTGCATGATTCCCATTTTAACTACTCCTTCCGGGCCGAATGCAAATTTGAGATGTTTATTGCACAGCCCATTCACTGTTTCCAAGTCTTAACTCACCCATCATCATTCCGTACTGTTGATTCATATCGTTCAATGCTTTACCAGGGTGACCCTAAGGCTTGTAAACATTATACCAATTCCATCCATTGGATAATTCTTCGAAGCCATTCATCCCAAAATTCCCAGGTATGTCCACCGGGTCCGGTTTCATAAGTCAACGGCAATCCGATTTCATCTGCATATTTCTTATACAGTACCGTTCCTTCATAATAGGGATCCTCTGTTCCGCAGCAGCTGAACAGGCGCGGCTTTTGCAAACCGGAGTTTACGAAATCCTTCGCCAGTTTTTTCAGGTCATTCATACTGCCGCGATAATCGGCAGCAGTCCCGAACGCATCTGATGCCGGCCCGACAGCTCTTCCCTGAAAAAATCCCATCTCTTCAACATCTCCAACACCGGACATCCCTGCCGCAGCATTGAAAAATCCGGGACAGTTCAAGGCCCATTTCATCGTACCGTGTGAGCCCATTGAATTTCCAACAACATAATGATCCTCCTGCTTTTCGGAAAGCGGGAAAACAGTCTGCATCACCATCGGCAGCTCTTTGGAAAGATAGTCGAAATAATTCTTTCCATATTTCATGTTGCAGTAGAAGCTGTTTTTCACTTCGGGCATCACAACGGCAAACCCGCCTTCCTGCCCATATCTTTCAATCCCCGTATTACGATAATAAAAAGTACAGTCATCTGAACCGCCATGCAAGACATACAGCGTTTTATACTTTTTACCTTTATGATAGAAGTTCTCCAGCGACCCCTTTGAACTCCACCGGCTGTATGTTGGCAGAACAACAGAAACATTCACCTGTTCCCGCAGAACCTGGGAGAAAAAAGTGTAATTGATTAATCCCATGGTATCATCACCCCTTCGAATACCTTATTGATATAAACCATAAAAGATTTAGCTTTTTAGCACACTAACTTTGAGAATAATCTCTCTGCATGGTACATCGATCAATCATCTGAGCTTATCTGCAAGGCAGGGGCCCCTTTTGCCTGATAATATGCGGGTCCAATGCCTTCCCGCGAATGAGCCGGCAGAACATTTCAGGAATTAAAATGAGGTTTGTCTTTATTCAAACAGTTGTTTTATGCTGATTTGATTTGCTAAAACATTTTAGCTAATTCTAATCATAAAGCATGCCAATTCTGTTGTCAACGCTTTCTTATTCCATTTTGTTTGACGAAGAGCCCCGGAGGTGCTATTCTACATTACGTACAAACACATCATTCAGGATTTCAAATAATGGTTCGGGAAGGTGATTAAAATGAAAAACAGCCTGTTGGGCTTAAAACCTGCCATGGGGTGGAATTCATGGAACACGTTTACCTGGGATATCAATGAGCAGTTAATCCGGGAAGTAGCCGATGTTCTTGTTGCAGATGGCTATAGGGAGGCAGGCTATACGTATGTTGTGATTGACGACTGCTGGAGTCTGAAGCAGCGTGATCCGCAAGGGCGGCTAATACCCGATCCGGAAAAGTTTCCGAATGGAATGAAGGCGCTTGCAGATTATATCCATGGAAAAGGGCTGAAATTTGGTATGTATTCCTGTGCCGGAACACATACCTGCGGCGGATACCCGGGAAGCTTTGAGCACGAGTTTCAGGATGCGGAAATGTTTGCCCAATGGGATGTGGACTTTCTGAAGTATGATTATTGCTTTAAACCCAGACAGATATCGGGTGAACTGCTTTATAAAAGAATGAGCATGGCGTTAAAAAACTGCGGAAGGGAAATCCTGTTTTCTGCCTGCAATTGGGGAGAAGATAATGTATATCAATGGATCCGTGAATCGGGTGCGCATATGTACCGTTCTACCGGAGATATTCAGGATAATTGGGATTCCATAAAGAAGCTTGCAATATCTCAGCTGGACAAAGCCTGCTATACCGGTTCGTTCTGCCACAACGATATGGATATGCTGGTTGTGGGGATGTACGGCGGAAGCAATAATGATTTTATTGGAAACAAAACCGGCGGCTGCACCGATATCCAATATAAAACCCATTTCTCCTTATGGAGCATCATGGGTTCACCTCTGATGATAGGCTGCGATGTCAGAAAAGCCAATCAGGTCACAAAGGATATATTGATGAATCACGACTTGATTGCCATTCACCAGGATCCTGAAGGTCGCGGAGCATATCGCGTTAAACCGGAACCACAATGGTTCCACAACGAAGATGTTTTTATCCTTGTAAAGGTACTGACAAATGGAGATCTGGCCATAGGCTTCTTTAATCTGAGCGATGCACAAAGAGAAATTTCTCTGATGTTCTGGGATATGGGGCTGCCTTATGCCTCCGGTATAGCATTGTCCCTGTATGATTGTTGGGAACATCGCGAAATCGGTGTTTACAGGGAAAGATACTCTCCCACGGTTCCAGCAAACGATTGTGTTGTCGTACGTGCAAAGTTAATGAAATAAGTATTTGAGGGAGTATTGATCGGTCTGCATTATCTGCAAACGGCAATACTCCCTTTTCCATGATTCACACAGGGAATTGAAGGCATTCCTGCGGAAGCTTTCCGCCTACCATAAGGCATGCATCATTTGGTAGCATGCCACGACGTTAGCGCAGCTCAATTCATTGTTACAGCAAAAGCATGAAAGCCTTATGGCGTATAACCATAAGGCTTTCATATAAATCCGGCAGCGACCTACTTTCCCAGGGCGTTACCACCCA
>JAEZBW010000386.1 GCA_023426765.1 Bacillota bacterium | reverse complement strand
CCTGCATAGAACTTGTATCCCAAATTGAACTGTATTTCCAGCTCTCTTTCGTCATTTTCCTCAACCAGCTGAAAAAAGGTTTCCACATCCTTATCGGTAAAGGTAAAAACCAAGACATCCTCGGTATACGATATCTTTAGCTGACTGTCGGTAACCCTCTTATCCTCAACGGGCAACTGCGGTTTTACGGTGTTGTCCTGAACCGGCTGACCCTTGCCGTCGTTTTCATTTTGGTTGTTGTCCTGAACCGGCTGTTCCTTGCCTACATTATCGTTACGGCTGTCGTTTTGAGTCGGTTGATCAATGGGGGCTACGGGTTTTGAGGGTTTGGATCCGCATCCGCCTGCAGACAGCACTATCAATATGGAAATGATTACAATCAAACCTCTTTTCATTTGTTCCCTCCTTGCACAATATCTGTTATATTCCGTATATTATATTGAATTGCAATATCTCTGTCAAACGGAGGGAATTGGTGACACATCAGGGGAATGAATGCTCTCCAGGCTTGATAACAGTGTCTTTCGGAGTTTTTTCCAAACCGAGTTGTTATGAAGAGTTCCATCAATATCTTAAGATAGTACAATCGAATGTGAAGATATTCCATGTTTCAGGGCTATAGGTTCATCTATACTGATGATCTGTAACTATTAAATCTTTAGGGTATGCAGTTCGCAGCCCTAAAGAAGTGTATTTGTATCACAGAAAACAAATAACGCACAAATGATGTGTTACAAGCACCGGTTCAAGCAGGTTATGGGAAAATTCTCCCTGTTCCTGCGGAATGACAGGAAAACCCACTGCGAAAGGATGAATTCGATGAAGCATTTCTCTACATTAAAAACCGTCAGTCTCCTTATCACCTGCATGATATTATTTACGGCTTTCCATGTGCCGTCTGCAGCCATGTCAAAAGGAGACAGCAATCTCCATTCGGGCGCATTGACCTTTGATGGGGAATGGATCTATTATGTCCATCCGGGGGAAACTGAGCAGGTACCTTCGAAACATGAGTACCGGTATGTTGTTAACCCCGGTATTTTTGCCATGCGTCCGGATGGTGCGGAGCATAGAAGGGTTACCGATATTTTTGAGGATAACATGACTGAAGTGGGTCATTTACTTTACGGGGATGACGGATATCTGTATTTTTTTGCTGTAAAGGAAACCCTTACGCAAGAAGAAGGAAATTATTTTTCGGAACGAAAGATCTTCCTATGCCGTGTTTCGAAAGAAGGTGGCAATGCATGTGTTTTGTTCACTTTAGAAGGATATGATTATCAATTCAGCGCAATGAGGCTTAATGACGGCTGGTTATATTATCAAACGGTTTACCAAAGCGTTGAAAAAAACATTTATAGAATGCGTACTGACGGAAGCAACCACAGCTTTCTGACAGCATGCGACAGCGCTTCTTTTGACGTGGACAACGGCTGGTTGTATTATGTCGGCGGTTCAGTGATGCGGATGAAGCTGGATGGTACGAATAAAACCGAAATTATTTATCAAACACATGGTTCCATTCTCGATGACATGGTTCTTTATGACGGTTGGATTTATTATCATCAACTCCATTTTGACGGTTCTGCGGGAAACAGGATTCGCGGGATGCCGGTCAGGAAAAATATCTCCAATTTGGAAGTTCAGGATGTTGCAGTCAGTTTTGCTTCTGAATTTAATTTATTCCGGTTTTCCGTTTACAATGACTGGGTTTACTTTATCGATAAGGTTCCCGGTGAAATGAACGAGTGGGGTTCTCAGATGTATGGCCTGTATCGTGTTCGCACCAATGGAAGCGACCGTTCCATCTTCGCAAGGGAAACGGAAATATCGCTATATGGCTGGCAAATCGTTGATGGATGGCTGTATGATGTTTCTGCCATTACAACCTATAATCCCGGCACATTACGAAAGCACATCGATAAAACATACCCCACCACCTTTACCTCGTCCACCATTTATATTGATGGTGCAAAGGTGGATTTTGACGCCTATCTGATTGGCGGCAATAACTATTTGAAGCTTCGGGATGTCGCCCATGCGCTGAAAGAAACCAACAAGCAATTTGAGGTTATGTGGAATCAGGAAGAAAAGGCCATTTCCTTAAGGCCAGGCCAGGCCTATACTCCGGTTGGGGGCGAAATGGTTCAAGGTCAGAAGCAAACTCAGGCGATACCTACTTCAGCGAGGGTTTTTCTTGGAGATACCGAAATCCATCTGACCGCCTACACCATCGGTAGCAACAATTATTTCAAGCTGAGGGATCTGGGCAGCGTGTTCGATTTTTCGGTGGAATGGGACGGCATTACAAAAAGTGTCCATGTGAACACGGCAAAGCCTTATACCGAGTAACCCCTGTTTATTCTACGATACATACCATATTCTTACATAAATTAAGGAAAGGTGAAACCATGAAACGTATTACATCTTTAATACTGACCGTTATAGTAATTTTTTTAGCCATCACTGCTTGCGGTGAAAACCCAAACCGGGAAAATGCTTCTTCTTCAGATAAAACAGTCGCAAATACGAGCGTAACTTCCCAAAATACAAACGAAGAAAAAGAAGCGCCAGCATTAACTGAGCAAAAACCGAAAGATACCGTTGAAATCGAATGCCATGATAAGGATAGCGATTACTTTGTGCCGCAAACGGACGACTGGTTTTTGTATTCCACAAACGGCTGCTTTGTAAAGGATACCATGCTTAACGAGGACTGCGCTGAAACGCAGATTCTTTACTCCTTCAAGACCGATGGTTCATTATACGCACAAGTGTATAAGCTGGTGTATAAAACTCCGGAAGCAGCACAGGCCGCTTACGATTTTATGCCAGATTACCCATATACTCCTGCCGCGGACAGCTATAACGTTTTTGACAAGGTGCTGTATTTTGAAACAGGCGTTTTGACGTATGATAAAAAAAGCAGATTTATTGAGAAAATGCAGGATAATAGTCTGGTAAAGGATTTGGGCAGCGGAATATACGGTTATGTAATGGGAGGCGGCGCGGTCTGGAAAAAGTATAAGTTCTCTATGCTTACCTCCCAATGACGGATATATCTTGTATTTGAACTGGAAATTATTCAAGCGGGCCTATCATAACCTCGCTGCCGGATGACATGATACGCCTGCCATAAAGAGGGGCAGGCGTTTTATCAATGTTGCATCTGCTTCGCCGTGATGGTGGGTTTGGACATTGACTTGTAGTATCTTCACTTTTCTTTGGGATCTGCTGGCAGGTTTAAAACAACCTTTGTTCCCTCTCCGGGTTTTGATTCCACTATAAGCCCAAAGCTAACTCCAAAATATGCGTGTACTCTTTTTTGAATATTCACAAGTGCCACATTCTCTATGCCCTTATCGTTCCATGGCGTGCACGGAGCCATTTTTATTTTGTTTCTAAGCTCAAGCAGCTGCTGTGCATCCATGCCACGGCCATTGTCCGATACTTCGATGACAATCTCCCCGTTTTGAATCGCGGCGGTTACCTTCAGCCGGCCATCGCCGTCATAGTACTGAAACCCGTGGAGGATGGCATTTTCAATAATGGGCTGCACCAACATGCGGGGAATTTGTATATCTCCCAGGCCCTCGTCTATTTCAAACAGAACCGAAAATTTATTTATATAGCGAATCTGCATGATTTGGATGTACTGTTTCAGGACAAAAAACTCCTCTAGCCCTCCAATCCATTCCTCTGGCGAATTGGTATACCGTAACAGGAAGGACAAACCCTCACAGATTTCAACAGTCTTTGTCATTTCGTTTTTCCTGGCCAGAGCGCGTATGGTATTGAGTACATTCACAATAAAATGCATATTAATTTGTTTTTTTAGCGATAAAAGTATCGTCCTGTGTTTTTCAATTTCCGCATTTTGAAGCTCGAATTGGGTATCAAGCAGCTGTGTGCTTTTTTCTTTCAAGCGGGTAAGCATACTGTTCAATTTGTCTACAAGCATATCGAAATAGGGCTCATTGGTAAGGTGAATGGATTCAGCTTCTCCCGTTCCAAGCCTCTCGATATCTTGTGCAACAGAAAACAAAGGCTTTACAAAATACCTGTTCCAGAATAGTGCAAAGGAGGCAAGCACGAAAATGAAAAGAATGCTTGTAATGGCCACCGCCAGGGCAAAATGATTCCTGAGCGTATCTGAGTACCTTCCGGTGCTGGAAACGACGATTTCGAAAGGTGTAAACCCAATCCTCCTGCCAAGAAAGGAATTTGCAGTTTCCTTTATTGGATCAACCGATTGGCCTGCGAAAGACGGCGTATTGGCCACGACAACTTTACCATTAGCGGCCAGTACAATCTCCAGATCATCCAGTGCATTATACTGTATGAAAATATTTCTGAGTTTGGATTCATTCATGAGCATGACAATAAATCCAATCTGCTCATTCGATTCATAAATACCGGAGGTATAACAGAGGTATTGGGTACCTTCAAGATTAACCAACAGGTGCTGTTGCAGAGCCTGTTGCTTCACAAGATCGGCAATTCTTTGCAAGGAGGTGTTTCCAAGGGAGCCTCTGAAACGATAGTAAACGTGGTCACAATTATAGATGATTAAATTATCAATAATACCGGAGGGTTGCATCAGTGTATCGATCAGCTCTCCGACAGGGGCTGATTTCTTATGGAACGAAAGCGCATCCTTTTCTGCGGCAAATTCTTTCACCTTCGCATTTCGACTCAGCGAGAACGCGAGATTTTCCATCGCAAAAAATTCATCTTCCAATGCATTGATAATATGCGTTGAAACCTGCTGCATGCTTTTTTGGGTACTGATACGAATCTGCCGGGATGTACTAAAATAGAACGCAACCCAGATAATAAGGACCGCACCAAATAAAATCAACACCATCGTTTTAAGTTTGCTTTTCATATTGCGCTTTTCCATGCTCCGCTCCTTATCGTATCCATGGCGTAACAGGCGGCTAACCCTTGCTCTTTAGATATTGTGTAGGGGACATTTTAAACACTTCCTTAAAAACCTTGCAGAAATAATAATAATCTGTATACCCACAGTCTATTGCAATCTCCTTAAAGGCTTTTTGCCCGACTGACATCAGGCGTACTGCTTCATTCATCCTTAAATTAGTTAAAAAGCGGGTTAATGTAGAATGATAGTGTTTGGCGAATAAATTGCATATATAATTTGGATTTAAGTTAAATTGCCTGCCCAAACCTTCCAGGGTAAACCTTTTATTGAAGTGCTCGGTGATGTATGCAATGAGTGCTGTAAAGGACGGGTTTATGCTTTCCTGCTCCATCGGCTGCATTTGTTCTGTTTTTTCAGAGAATTTTGCTGACAGCCTTTCCAGCACAATTTGAATTTCTATCTGCTGAAGAGGCTTTAAAATGTAATCAAATCCATTTTGAAGGAAAAAAGTCCTCGAATCTTCAAAGGTACCGTATGCACTCAGCATTACAAATTCCATATCGGGAAAATACTTTCGCAGTCTGGAAACTAATTCATTGCCGTCCATTCCTGGCATCTTCAGATCGCAAAAAACCACCTGAGGGCGAAGTGTGGATATTTCCTCCATTGCTCTGTCAGGATAGGTGGAAAAACCAACGACTTCATAGCCGTTATCCATCCAGGGTACGGATTGAATGATCTCTTCCAGGATAAGCGCGTCATCATCTACTAGATAAACCTGATACAATTTTTCACACTCTCCTTACTGTTCTTCCGGTAGCGCGCTTTTTTCAAGAAGCGACAACCAGGTTGTTTTAAATTTTTCCTTGCGGCTAAAGATATACGCCTTGTCCAGCTGTAGAAAATGAATATCGGAAAGAGGCCGTTGTGTTCCGCTTTCAATATCGGTTCTGGCTGACCAGGTCCCCTCTGTTCGAAATGGAAGCGCACCTTCACCTGTACCGTCTGTTTCCCCTAGTACCCAGCGAATAAACAGCTTGGCCGAATGGATGTTTTTCGCGCCACCTGCCATCATTATGCAATTAGGGCCGTAGATCCCTGCAAATGGATGAATATCGAAAGCGGGGGATATCTTATAACCCACCTTGCTCATTCTAACTTTACTGGAAATCATGATCCCGAAGGGAGGATCCACCTGCCCCGGCGAACCTACGAACTCAGTCACCTCGTCGCTGGTATTCGTTAAAATTGCGTTTTTGATGAGCCTCTCAAGAAAGACTTCTCCTGCGCTGCTTCCCTCCGGAATATCCAACACCTTCCCATACAGGTCCAGATAGGCCTGGGCCATGGCATCGCTTTCCTTCACTACCATCATCAGAAGCCCAAACGTGGAAAAGGATTGCAACGGGTTCGGCATATATACCTTTCCTTTATATTGTTCTTCAGTTAACTCCCACCAGTTTGAAACAGGACACTTTTCATATATTTCCGTATTATAGAACAGCATTTGCGCTTCACCCATAAACATCAGATGATCCTTTCGATGGTCCTCCCATACCTTATCTTTTATATCCCAGGGGACGTATTGATAAATCATTCCTTTATGCAAAAGGTCATAGGTAAGAGACGCATCGTTGTCGCTGTTTATTACCACATCACAAACGTAATTCCTACTTTTATAGTTATCCTGAAGCTTTCTTACAATATCATCCGAGCGTATATCGGCTATCTCAACAGTAAGGCCCGGATATTCAGCCTCAAAGCTTCTCTTCACATCAAAAACCCTTGAGCTGTTGCTGTATACCACCAGCGTGTTTTCACTAAGGGCCAGGCGGTAAAGCTCTTCTCTGGTTTCTTCATGGTTAAGGCCTGCTTTTTCAAGCCATTCAGTCATATCCATTGATTGGCTTATTTCTTTTGCAGACTCATTGCAAGAAGTTACCAGCAGCAGACATATCAAAACCAATCCGGCGTAAACTCTTTTCATTTTCATCATGTCTTCACCTTTTCAAAGCTTTCCATTCCAAGGCATGATAAGCCCTGGATACCGATTGTATGTATTCCTCGAGACCAAGCCCCTGATATCCTTCTATGAAGGCCTGCCATTGCTCGTCATCATGGATGTCTTTTTCCCCTGTCACGAAGCGAATCAGTGTGGAATCCGTATAGTTCTCAATCGTCTGACGCAGGTTTTGCAAATAATCAATTTCGGCACCTTCGAAATGAATCGTATCAATGTATTCCTCTGGTGTGAAACGCTGATAACTTACAGCGGCTCTTGCGGTAATATATTCCTGATCATATTGAAACCCGGTCCAGGTAACCCCATCAAGATACTTTGCATCAATTGCTGAAGGCCCAAACCCCATGAAATGCCTGTTTTCCACTTGATATGCACTCTGGTTTTTTGCGTGGATCGTAGCAGGTGTTCCATACATACTGATACCTCCTACCTTCCCGTAATCCCAGTCAGTTCCTCTCTGACCAAAACGGCCTATTAAGGAGGCCTCTTCACTCAACATCATATCCAACAGCCGGAATACGACCTCCGGGTTTTGGCAGTCCGACAGAATGACCGCCCCCACACCGGGTAAAGGTGTTC
>JAEZBW010000338.1 GCA_023426765.1 Bacillota bacterium | reverse complement strand
GACCTGTACCGGATGTGAAACAAGGATTGAAAACGTACTTCGTAAGCTGGACGGAGTGATTGCTGTTACGGCAAGCTTCAATAAGTCCAGCGCTGCTGTAACCTGGGATCCCGGCAGAATTGAGCCGGAAGTTATTAAAAACACCATTGAGAAGTTGGATTACAGGGTAAGCCGAATGACCTTTATCGGTGAAGATGGGCATGCTCAAATCCCGGTGGAAATGGAAGAAACGGCGAAAGAATCGGGGACATGGGCCGAATCGGAAAAAGAAATCAATAGGGCAGAAGCAGATATACCAAATGCTGCAATTCAGAAAAAAGCAGCGAAGATCGTTGGCACTGGAGTGATGATTGCAGCGCTGTATCTGATGATCAGCCAAACCCGGGGTTTCAGTTTTGTTCCGGAAATAAACCAGTCCATGGGGTATGGAATTCTGTTTCTGGTGGGCCTTTTAACCTCTCTGCACTGTGTTGCAATGTGCGGGGGAATAAACCTTTCAGTCTGTATGCAATATAAAGCTGTCAATGAAGATACTCGGTATGGAAAGCTTATTCCCACCGCCTTGTATAATCTTGGACGGGTCATTTCATACACCGTCATTGGTGGAATCGTCGGTGCTGTTGGCTCCGTGATCACGCTGCCTGGAAGGGCAAAGGGGATCGCTGCGTTGATATCCGGTATTTTCATGCTCATCATGGGGCTGAATATGATGGACATTTTCCCGGCATTAAGAAAGCTGAACCCCAGGCTTCCCAAGTTTCTTGGGCAAAGTGTCCACGAGAGCTCCAGCAAAAAAGGCCCCTTCGTTGTCGGTATGCTGAACGGGCTTATGCCCTGCGGCCCACTGCAAGCGATGCAGCTTTATGCGCTGGGCACGGGAAGCTTTGCCGCAGGCGCTTTGTCAATGTTCCTGTTCAGCATGGGGACAGTACCGCTGATGTTTGGGTTTGGGGCTTTAAGTTCTGTGCTGAAAGGGAAATTTACACATAAGATGATGAAGGTCAGCAGTGTTCTGGTGATAGTGCTCGGCCTTGTGATGCTGAACCGTGGCTTGAACCTCTCGGGTCTTGGTGTTACCGTCGCATCTGCAGCAACCGGCGCTAATAATATTGCATCCGTTAAAAACGGTGTTCAAACGGTTTCGATTGACCTTGAGCCCGGAAGCTATTCACCAATTGTCGTCCAAAAAGGGATTCCTGTAAAATGGACGATACGCGTTGATAAAGGTGATTTGAACGGCTGCAACAATCCGGTGACAATCCCGCAGCTGGGCATTCAAAAGAAGCTCACGACGGGTGATAATGTAATCGAGTTTACTGCTGAAGAAGAAGGAGATCTGATATATACCTGCTGGATGGGCATGATATCAAGCCGCATCCGGGTAGTTTCCGACCTTGGCAGCGTATCGGAGGAAGAACCATCCGAGCTTGCCGCTTCAGACTTGCGGAACATAGGGGGGCTTGCAGTGGTTCCGACCGATACGGTTGCCGTGGCCGAAATCCGTGATGGTGTCCAATATGTAGAAATGGATGTCAATGAAAATGAATACTCACCTGCTGTCATCGTTTTGCAGGTAGATATAAAAACTGTGTGGAAGATCAATGGGACACAGCTGAATGATCACAACAGTCAGATTGTTTTTCCGGTATTCGGGGTGGGGTTTGATGTTGAAGAAGGTGAAAACGAAATAGAGTTTGTTCCGGAATTCGATTTCGATTTTCAATGCCCGCAGGGGCGTACGGTCGGCTATGTCAAAGTGGTGAAGGATATCAACAGCGTTGATATTCCAGCCATCCAGAGAGAACTGAAAGGCTACCGTCCCGCCCCGGCTGTTTCAGGTGCTTCATGCCATTAAGCCAGAGCGAAGCTGTCACTGTTATGAAAGTGTTTCATCTTTTCTTAACAACAGCAAGAAAAACAAGAAAGCAGTGAGAGACATGAAATTATGGGAAAGAATAAAGAAAAGGCTTCGAAAGGCATTGGACAAAATGGCCTTGGAAAATGAACAAGCCTTTGGCAAAGGAAAAATGGATTGCTGCCAGCTGAATAAACATGATAAAGTATTGAAAAACCATTAGACAAATTTACGTGAACCGTAAAACACAATTAGCAGGCATACGGCTGAAAGCAGGCAGCAACGGAGGGAAATCTTCCGCCCGATTGTAGTATGGAGGTACCCTGTGATATCCGCAAAGAAAATCCTGGTAGTCGACGATGAAAAAAAGCTTGTGGAGGTGGTCCGTTCCTATCTGGAACATGAAGGCTATGAAGTTTATGCCGCATATGATGGACAGCAGGCTCTTTCATTGTTTGAAAAGGTTGAACCGTCCTTTGTCATTCTTGATTTGATGCTTCCGGATGTTTCCGGTGAAGAGATCTGTATGATCATCCGGAAACAGTCCAGGGTTCCGATCATCATGCTCACGGCAAAGGTGGAAGAGGAGGATGTCCTGAAGGGCCTGGATATCGGGGCGGATGATTATGTCACAAAGCCATTCAGTCCAAAGCAGCTGATTGCCAGGGTTAAAACTATACTTCGGAGGGTTTCGGAAGAACCGGTTGCGCTTTCGAACACCCTGAGCTTCAAGGATGGGGATCTTGTTATCGACAGCGTGAAGCATGGGGTAAAAAAACTGGGAGAAGTCGTCAACTTGACACCGAACGAATACCGAATTCTACTGACCCTGATCAAATATCCGCAGAAAACCTTCACCCGTGATGAGCTGATTGGCATTGCATTGGGAGAAGATTTTGACGGATTTGACAGGACCATCGACACCCACATCAAAAATCTCCGGCAAAAAATTGAATCAGATCCGAAACGGCCGGTTTATGTTCAGACCGTTTACGGTGTTGGATATAAGTTTGGTGCGGAGTAACGAAAACAGAAAGGAACTTTATATTCAATGCGAAGCTTGAAGTCCAAGCTCATACTCTCGTATATTGCGGTGATAGGACTATGCATCATATTGATCAGCAGCCTGACCAATTTCTTCCTGGATAAGCATTTCCGTGAATATGTGAATCAAAATCGGGAAGAGGTGAACCGGAGGATTGTCAACGAGCTTGCGGGGCAGTATGGCAAAAAAGGCGCATGGGTTTATGATGATATCGAAATCACCGGCGTACAAGCGCTTGAGAATGGGATTATCATCAAGGTCAGGGACAACACCGGTACGATCATATGGGATGCCACATTGCACAACAATGGAATGTGTCAGAGAATTATCGAGCAGATGGCTCAGACTGTAAACCAGCGGTATCCCTTCGTGAAAGATACATATAAAGAAAATCCTTATCCTGTCTATTATCAGCTGAGCAAAATAGGTGTGGTGGAAATAGGATCCTACGGCCCCTATTATTTGGGGGAACATGAGCTCGCTTTCATTAACACGCTGAATCAGGTTTTGATGGGGGTGGGGGTTTTTTCATTAATCGCAGCGGTATTATTGGCCAACTTTACTGCAAATCGACTGAGCAAACCGATTTTGAAGGTGATACGGTCTGCCGGATCGATAGAGAAAGGGTGTTATTCCGACAGGATTACATCAACCTCCGACATGACTGAAATCAGCCAGCTGACAGCAACGATCAATAATCTGGCTGAAAGCCTGGAGAAGCAGGAGGCCCTGCGAAAAAGGCTGACCGGTGATCTGGCCCATGAACTAAGAACTCCCCTTGCCACATTGCAGAGTCACCTTGAAGCGATGATGGATGGCATTTGGGAGCCCGACAGGGACAGGCTGAAAAGCTGCCATGAGGAAGTGGTCAGAATCAACCGCATGGTGGGTGATCTTGGGAAGCTGGCACGTTTTGAAGGAGAAAATCTGATCCTGGACAAAACGCACTTTGATGTCACCGAGCTTTTAAGAAGGCTGGTGCAAAACTTCCAGAACGAATTCCTGATGAAGGATATCCGGGTTCAAATCATCGGGGATGAAGAGAAGATTTTAGCTGACAGGGATAAAATGAGCCAGGTCTTTGTGAACTTGCTGTCCAATGCACAGAAATATACGCCGGAAAATGGAAGGGTAGTCATCCATGTTTCGGGGGATGGCATAAAAACCGAAATAACCGTGGAAGACAACGGAGAAGGTATCTCTGAAGAAGATTTGCCATATATTTTTGAACGGTTCTACAGGGCTGACAAATCAAGAACCCGTTCCACCGGGGGTTCCGGAATAGGGCTGACGATTGCAAAGGCTATCGTTTCAGCGCATTCCGGCACAATAACGGTAAAAAGCAATAAAGACCAGGGAACAAAGTTTTTTATAACTCTGCCAAAGAACGGACAGGTTACCGAATAAGATTACCTGTTCCCTCATACATATTCCTGTGTTAGAATATATCGAGGCACAAAGATGCCTCGACTTTTAATTTGTGTCCAACAGCATCCTTTTGGAGGGCAAAATGAATTTTCAGATTGTATTAAATCAGGTGCTTATCCTGCTTATTATACTGACCATCGGTTTTGTAGCCGGAAAAACAGGCATTATTGCGGGCGGAGCGTCAAAGAAGCTTTCGGAGCTCCTGTTGTATGTCACAAACCCCATGCTGGTACTGGGTTCCTTTTTCTTCGAGTATTCGGCAGATAAGATGAAAAACGCACTGCTTGTACTTTTACTCGGATCGGGCTTTTTCTTATTCTCCATATTGATTTCAGCAATTTTATACAGGAATTACAACAGCCTGGTGAAGCCCATCCTGCGGTTTACAGCCGTTTTTTCAAATTGCGGCTTTATGGGGCTTCCGATGATGAAAGCGCTGTTTGGAGATGAGGGTGTGTTCCTGGGTTCTTTTTATATAAGCGCTTTTAATCTGTTCGTCTGGACCTTCGGTCTTGCCATGTTCAGTGGGTCAAACGGGAAAGTGAATATTCGGACTTCGTTGAAAAATGCTTTGTTGAACCCGGCGATGATAGCAGTTTATGTGGGGGTTGTCATTTTCATTTTTCGGATTCCCGTTCCCGCTGTAATCAGTCAGGCTTTGAAATATGTAGGGGATATGACGCTCCCGCTGTCCATGCTGATCATTGGTGCTTTGATTAGTACCGCGAAGGTTAGCACGCTGCTGAACGATGTTAAGGTTTATTACGCCTCGGCAGTCAAGCTGATTCTTCTTCCGCTGGCTGCATATGGTATTTTCAGCCTGATTGGAGCCCCTAAAATGGTGACTTCAGTTGTTGTAACGGCGGTAGCCATGCCGATTGCGGCAAACACCACCATCTTCGCAGAAATGTTTGATAAGGATTCGGTGTTCGCCTCAAAGGTAGTAACACTGTCAACAATTCTGTCCATATTCACCGCACCCTTGATCATTTCACTTTTGGGATAAAACTCTGCACACAAGGAACGCATGTAAAATCGCGGGTATGTCCCCATGCCCAATGCATTTGCAAGGGACAGGAGATCACACCCGCGGTTAAAAACCCTGCGGCTTTGAGTATAATGGTGTTTCAGGTTTTAAGATACGCCTAACAGCGTTGCTGCATTTTCGTAAAGAATAACTCTCTTTTCTTCTTCTGTCAGGCCAAGGGACAGGAACCTGTCAAGCTCTTCCTGATGGCCCCACATGGGAAAATCCGTTCCGAACAGTATCTTTTCAATGCCATGCCGGCGCATTAATTCTACGGCTTTGTCAGCATTCAAGTAGGCTAGCGAGCTGGAGGTATCCATATAAACGTTTCTGCCGACAAGGTATTTTACAGATTCATCCCACATCTGATAACCGCCCAGGTGCGCCGCTATGACCACCAGCTTCGGAAACCAGTCAAGAATACGGGCAAGCCGTAAAGGACTGGAGGAATCTTTATTTGCATCCCCCATGTGGATCAGCATCGGCAGCTTTCCCTCGATGGCTGCATAAACCGGCAGCATGGATTCGTCATCGATTGAAAACAGCTGAAATTCGGGGTGCAGCTTAATTCCACGCAGACCAAGGGTGATAAGCCTTTGCACTTCGGATTCGATATCATCCAGGCCTGAATGCAGCGTGCCGAAACCGATTAAATGGGGATGGCTGCCGATAACGCCGGCTATGTAATCATTAATGGCTTTAACCTGTCCTGCGTGGGTTGCGGAGGAATGTACCACAATCCGTTCCGCATTGATTTGGCTTGCGCTTTCCAGGAGCGCATCCACTGTTCCCCGTCCCCACATGTCCAGGCCATAATAGCGGCCAATGTTCGCAACAGCTTTTTCTGCGATGTTGTCGGGGAAAATATGGTTGTGAAAATCGAAAATCTTAAACTCTTTGCTCATCTCAAACCTGACTCCCAGTTTTGTGTAAAAATATTACCTTATATTCCTGTAACAGGGCAAAATCCTAAACATTTACACTGCCACTCTTCAATATAGTTTAGCACTAATTTTCCGATGCGGCAAGAGGCCGCAAAAGGGAAAAATCAGCTGAAAGCTGTGCACCACAATGAACATTAGCGAAGCTGTCATCCTGAGCGAAGCGAAGGATCTCAG
>JAEZBW010000306.1 GCA_023426765.1 Bacillota bacterium | reverse complement strand
GCACTGCTCTATCCAAAATATCACGATTGAACCTTCCCGTTTTGCGGTCGTTATTGTTCATGTGCATCAGGGGGAAATGTGAATATCACCTGGAAGGAAAAACTGAGCTACCAGTTTGATAATTTCATGGCCAAGGGAACCATCGCGCTCATTGGAGGGTTGGGAACGCTTTCCGTGATTTTAATCTTATTCATGGCGGCAATTGTCAGCACCACCGGCATTCGTCCATCTGGTGTGGAAGATGGATTGAGCTTCACCGAAGCTGCCTGGCAGAACCTCATGCGCACGCTCGACCCTGGCACCATGGGTGACGATGACGGCTGGGCCTTCCGGTTCGTTATGTTCCTGGTGACATTGGGCGGCGTATTTCTTATCAGCACCCTCATTGGCGTGCTCACCAGTGGCATCGACACCAAGCTAGATCAGATGCGCAAGGGCCGCTCGCGCGTCATCGAGACAGGTCACACCGTCATCCTCGGCTGGTCGGCGCAGATTTTCACCATCCTCTCTGAACTGATCGTCGCAAATGAGAATCAGAAGGACTCGTGTATCGTCATTCTCGGCAGCAAAGACAAAGTGGAGATGGAAGAGGAAATCCGCACGGCGTTAGGCGAGACGGGCCACACCCGTATTGTGTGTCGCACGGGCAGCCCGATCGATATGAAAGACCTGCACCTGGTTAGCCTGCAAACTTCTCGGGCAGTGATTGTTCTTTCGCCGAAAAGCGGCGATCCTGATTCGCAGACCATTAAAACCATTCTGGCGATTACAAACAACCCGCAGCGTCGTGCCAACCCATACCACATCGTTGCCGAGATCAAGGACCCGAAGAACCTTCAGGTAGCGCTGATGGTCGGCTCGGACGAGGTTGAGCTGGTGCTTACCGGAGACCTTATATCCCGCATCATCGCGCAGACCTGCCGGCAGTCAGGCCAGTCAGTGATCTACACCGAGCTGCTCGACTTTGGCGGTGATGAAATATACTTCAAAGAAGAACCGGCTTTAATAGGAAAGACTTTCCGCGAGGCGCTTTCCACGTACCGCACTTCTGCTGTAATAGGCCTCGATCAGAAAGGCAGTGGTGTATTCCTGAATCCACCCATGCATACTATTGTGCAGCCCGGCGACCAGATCATCGCTATTTCCGCGGACGATAACACAATTGACATAGAAAAAAACAATGAACAGCACGTCTACAGAGACTCTATCCTTTGCGGCGAGCCTGAAGCATCACTCCCCGAGCGAACATTGATCCTGGGGTGGAATTGGCGCGTCCCAACCATCATCAATGAGCTGGACCAATACGTTGCCCCCCATTCATTGGTGATGCTGGCGGCGGATTTTGACGGCAGCCAGGCGGCAGTCGACCGGTTGTGCGGCAGCATGGCAAACCAGCAGATCATCTGCCAGCAGTCTGATACCACTGACCGCCGCGTGCTCGAAGCTCTATGCCCCGAAAGCTACGATCACGTGATCGTCCTCTCCTACTCGGACACAAAAGAAGTGCAGGAAGCCGACGCCTGCACCCTGATGACCCTGCTGCACCTGCGTGACATCGCCGAACGCAGCGGCAAAGAAATTCCCATTGTCAGCGAAATGCTAGACCTGCAAAATCGTACGCTAGCCGAAGTAACCCATGCCGATGATTTCATTGTAAGTGATAAGCTGGTCAGTCTGATCATGACGCAAGTCTCTGAGAATAAGGCGCTCAACGCCGTTTTTACCGATCTCTTTGACCCTGATGGCTCGGAAATTTACTTGAAATCTGCCCGACAGTATGTATGCCTGGGTACTCCGGTCAATTTCTATACAATCGTCGAATCGGCGGCGCAGCGGGGTGAAGTGGCCATTGGCTACCGCATCAAATCTGCGTCGGGTGATGCGGAGCAGTCATACGGGGTGGTGCTGAACCCAGATAAAGCCCAAACAGTCAGCTTTACGGTGGATGACCGTATCGTCGTTCTCGCGGAGAAATAACACAGCGCAGACCACCGACAACCCAGCCAGGTGGTCCTGATGATTAAAAATTGGATCGCGTAACGAGGCGGCTAGCCCCCTACGCGTGCCCGGCGGAGAGAACCACCTCGTTACACGATTTATTTGTTAATATTCACCAACCGCCAGGCGGCTAGAGTCCGCGAAGGCTCTATGTCTTATCCTCATCCTTCCGCTCCGTCTCCACCTGCTGGCGGCGGACCGTTTCCGTCACCGTCTCGCCCCGGCTGCTGACCTCTTTATACACCCGCACCTCTTCGGCGACCTCCACTTCCTTGTTGATCACCGGCTCCTCGCTGACCTCTAGAAAATCCACCGACCACTCTTCAAATGCTCCGGCGTCATTGGCTTGCAGCGTTTCGCCAAGGGTGGGGCGTTCCACGGTCACATCGTGCGGGTTCTGATCGACAAGATCCTGGTGCCACCAGGCGGCTTTTTTGTCCACGTCCAGCGGGTGGAACACGTTCATCACATCGGCTGCCTGGTCGGCCCGGTCGTCTTCGGTGCGCACCACCAGCAGCGTGCCGCCACGGCGCAGCCCCTCGGCATACAC
Source organism: Bacillota bacterium (assembly GCA_023426765.1). Classification (GTDB taxonomy): domain Bacteria; phylum Bacillota; class Clostridia; order DSM-8532; family DSM-8532; genus JAAYJG01. The sequence goes on along the minus strand of JAEZBW010000306.1, from coordinate 1,125 downwards.
GTTCGCCTGATCTTCCGGGATGCCCATGTCGATCAGCATGCCCAGCCCGCCGCCTGCCGCCGCGCCGATCCCGGCCCCCGCCAGCGCTGAAACGATCGGCCCCGCGGCGATCACCGGGCCAATGCCGGGGATTGCCAGCGCGCCCAACCCCACCAGCAGGCCGCCAATGCCGCCCAGCAGACCGCCGATCCCGGCGCCTTTGGCCGCGCCTTCCGCCATGTTCTGCCCCTCGCGCGTATTCACGTTCTCCAGCGCCTGCGCGTACTTGCCCGTCAGGTCGCGGGCGATGAGGGTCATGTCTTCTTTGCGGTATCCGCGCCGGTTGAGCGCCTGCACGGCGTTGAACGCGTCTTCCAGGTTCCGGTACAGCCCAACCACATTTCGCATCATTTTCTCCAGTCTGCCGGTCTACCGGCCTGGGGTGGGGCGGTCCCTCTGCTTACCGAAAAAGAGGGACCGCCCCGCACTAGCCCAGCGAGTTACCGCCGCCGGGCTTCTTCCCACCCGTAGCGGATGGCTTCGTGCGCATCATCCCAGCGCGAGGAATAGCCGCCGCGCTCCCAATCCTGGCGCGCGTAGCTTTCCAGCGCGGTCCAATCGCGGTCGCGGTACTGCTGGTTCATGCCCAGCGTATAGCCGTAGCGGTAGGCGGGCATGTAATCGTTGTAGTTCATGCCGCGGCTGCCGTAGCGGGTCTGGAAGTGCTGCCGGAAGCGGGGCTCGTAATTGTTCCATTCCTGGTCGCTGATGCCCGTAACGTCCACTTCCTGGCGGCGCACGGTATCGGAGACCGTCTCGGTGCGGTTGGTGGTTTCTTTATCGATGTGGATCTCTTCGACCACGCGCGCTTCTTTGCGCACCACCGGCTCCTCGCGGGATTCCTTGAACTCTACGGAACCCTCGGTGAATTTGTCGCGGTCGGTCGCGGGGCGGTCCACCGGGCGGCGTTCCACGTTGATGTGTTCTTCGCGCAGGTTCACGTCCTTCGAGACCTGCTCTTTATTTACCCAGGTGTTCACCCGCACGCCGCCCGACTCCACCTCGCGCTTGGATATGTCGATATTTTCTTCGACCACCGGGATGGTCATGTCGCGGTCGCCGGTGACCGGAACTTCCATGGTCTCG
>JAEZBW010000283.1 GCA_023426765.1 Bacillota bacterium | reverse complement strand
CGGGTGTAGCTTCCGGATTTCCCGGTAAAGGGGCGCGCGATAATCCTGCCCACGCCATGTTCCCCAGTGAGGAGTTCTCTGGCGATACGACAGATTTCATACTGCTTTTCGATTGGAATGATGTCTTCATGGGCTGCAATCTGGAAAACACTGTCCGCTGAAGTATAGACTATCGGAAACCCTGTTTTGACATGTTCATCACCAAGTTCCTCTATGATGGCCGTACCTGAAGCAGGCTTGTTACCCAGTGTTCTACGGCCGATTCGCCTTTCAAACTCAGCCAGAAGTTCCTTTGGGAAACCGTCCGGATATACGGGGAAGGGTTGCTTCAGGATAATGCCGGATATTTCCCAATGCCCGGTGGTTGTATCTTTTCCGGCAGACTGCTCGGCCATTTTTCCATAAGCGCCTGAAGGGTTTGTTGCTTTTTCCATGGAGGGCAGCTCGGCTCCATCAATATTTGCAAGCCCCAGCTTTTGCAGACTCGGTAACCCGAAGCCTCTTACCGTGCCGGCTATATGCCCGAGCGTATTGCTTCCTTCATCCCCGTATGCCTTACTGTCGGGCAGCTCTCCGATACCGACGCTGTCCAGCACAATGATAATCACTCTTTTCATCTCTTCACCCTCCCTTACGGCGTTCTATGTCACCCGTATAAAAGTTACTATTCATATATTATCATTTATTTGGTAAAATAAACAACAGACTGGTGGTTTGGTGGTATGCACCATTCCGCCATCGTGTTACTGTTCACACCCCAGTAGAGTTAGTGGATGATTCGGGTGATTTTGTTGAGTGAATTCCATAACCCAACGGCTGTTTGAAAGGATATCTTTAGGATGAAGTGGTATATCATCGCTGTGAGCTTTTTACTGCTCGCATTTATTTACATGTTTTTGCAGGCTCTTCTTTACAAAACAGGGTATTACCGATTACCCACCAACACCGGGCTTCGGTTTTTGCACATGACGGATATACATATCGGCCTGTTAAATATCACTGCGAAACGTATTCAGAGAACAATCCGAAAAGCAAACCCGGACTATATCCTTCTCAGTGGGGATCTTCTGGATAAACCCAAGGATCTGAAAAAGCTTGTGCGCTGGTTTGGTGCGCTGAACCTTCAGGTACCTGTCTTTTGCACGCTGGGGAACCATGATCATGGCTGTATGAGAACAAACCCTTCCTTTCGGAAGGAGTTCATGTCGGCGATGGAAAACTTAAACATCCGCATCTTAACCAATGAGGTGGTGTCTTTAACGGGAAAAAAGGAACAGAATCCGAACGACCGGGGAAATGCCGTGATTCTGGCCGGTTTGGACGATATTAAAACGGGCGTACCCGTAAAGAATCAATTATTCCAAGGGCTTCGGGAACAAAGCCGCTGTATTCTGGCTTTCTCCCACAACCCGGATATTGTTTTACACATTCCGGAAGACAGTGTGGATTTGCTGATCACCGGACATTTTCACGGCGGGCAGATGTGGATGCCCTTTAAGCTGGAGTATCTGCTGCTAAGAAAGGATAAAGTGAGCAAAATGGGGCATATCAAAGGGTTCACGGTCATCCGCAAAAACAGGATGTACATCAGCCGTGGGCTTGGAACCGTCCTGTTTCCGCTTCGCTTCTTTTCAGTTCCCGAAGTAACGATTTTTGATACTTAGGAACCATCCCGAGGTTCTACAAATTTATGCCCGCTGCTATTTTTTGCAGGGCCTTTACGGTTAGGTCCAGTTCGTTTTCAGTGTTGAAATAACCGGGGCTAAGGCGTACAAGCCCCCTGTCCCGCGTACCCAGGGCCTGGTGCGCGTACGGTGCACAGTGCAGCCCGTTTCTGACCAGTATCCCAAAGTTTTTGTTCAGGATATAGCCCACTTCGGCTGAATCCATCTCTTCCACCGACAAGGATATAATCCCGGAGTTTTGCTCGGGTGGAGGAGAGTATATTGTAATCCTCTCTTCCCTTTCCAAGGCAGAGAACAACCGTGTCAACAACTGCAGTTTTTTCCTTCGGATCACCGAAATGCCTGTGTCCAAAATAAACGAGACTCCCTTGCCAAGGCCAATGATTCCCGGCGTATTCAAGGTTCCGCTTTCAAGTATATCCGGAAAAACCGAAGGCTGTGTGGTTTGATCTGAAAAACTGCCGGTTCCTCCCTGAATGAGGGGCTGAATATCTATTCCGTCACGAACATATAACCCGCCTGTACCCTGCGGGCCCAAAAGGCCTTTGTGACCGGGAAAGGCAAGCAAATCAACGCACATACTCTCCACATCAATGGGAATAACCCCCGCTCCCTGGGCAGCATCCAGCAGAAACAGGACTTTGTTTGCTCTGCAGTGCCTGCCAGCCTCGGCAAAAGGCATCACAGCCCCCGTCACATTGGAGGAAAGGGACATACAAAACAGGGTAGTTGTTTTTGTTACCGCTCTTTTAATGCTTTGAAGGCTGATCCTTCCCAATCTGTCGGGCCGGATCAGCTCCAGCTTTATTCTTCCGGCCTTTTCCAAAGTTTTCAACGGTCTTAAAACAGAGTTATGCTCCATCATCGTTGTGACCACATGGTTCCCATCTCTTAGAACGCCATGGATGGCCATGTTCAGGCCATAGGTCGCATTGGGCATAAAGGCTATCCGCATGGGGTTGGAAATATTGAAAAGCTTCGCCAGAAGCTCACGGGTGTGCATTACCGCGTCATCGGCCTGCCGGGCCATATCGTGGGCCGATCTTCCCGGGTTGGCACAGCCCCTTCTCATAAAGTCCGTCATGGCCTGAATCACCTGGGGCGGTTTCGGCCATGAGGTCGCGGCGTTATCCAGATAAATCATGAAAGCACCCCTCTCTTTCGGGATACTTTATTTTATGAGGTGAGGTTTATTTTCTGAACAGAAAATGAACATTCAACATCTTATTCATTACAGCACCCCAGGTCCCGCGGATGGTTATCTGGTGATACCTGTGAACTGAAACCCTTATTCCTGACCGATGCGGATGGAATCCAAATACTGCTTTACCTTTTTCATATCCTGGAACATTTCCTCCTTCTTTGATGGATCCCTTAAGGCTGCTGACGGGTGGTAAGTAGGCATGATACGAAAAAAGCCGGGGCGATCGATCCAGGTTCCCCTGATCTTTGTGATCCGGGCCTCTTCACTCACCAGGTATTTTAATGCCGTAGCGCCAAGGCAGACCAGAATGGACGGACGAATATATTTCACCTGCTGCCGAAGCCACGGAAGGCAAGCCTGGGCTTCTTCGGCAAGGGGCTCCCGGTTGTTCGGCGGCCGGCATTTTACAATATTGCATATGTAATAATCTGCGGGTTCAAACATCAGCGCATTCAGCAGGAGATCCAGCAGCTTTCCAGCCCTGCCGACAAAAGCTTTGCCGGAAAGATCCTCCTGTTCGCCGGGGCCTTCGCCCACCAGCATGATCGGTGCGTTCAGGTTTGACCCTCTTCCAATAACGACATTCGTTCTTGTTTTAGCCAGCTCGCAGTTTCCGCATTTCATACAGGAACTGACGAATTTATCCCATTGTGCCTGATCCTTCATGTTTTTTCCTTTCGGTTTCTCTCCGCTTCCCATGCGTCCCGGACTGGAAAAAGATATCCGGGGAAGGTCGGTGGTACGATTTGATCCTATCATAAATTCACTCCTCTGAAAAGCATTAGAGCAGTTGGCGCTCATACCCCAGTAGAATTAGCATTACTGTTCACGCCCCAGTGGATTTAGCGGGTGATTTATAATGGTAATTCAATGAATTAGGACTAAAAAAATCGGTAAGTTTTTCCGATAAATATACAAAGAAGAACTATCACGGATGAGATTTTTG
>JAEZBW010000220.1 GCA_023426765.1 Bacillota bacterium | reverse complement strand
ACACGTCCCTGAAGGTGAAAGAAGCCAAAACCGGTGATTTTGTGGAAAACGGCTGTGTTTTCATTGCACCGGGAGATCAGCATATGAAAGTAAGGAAGCTGGGGCATCGATATAAAATTGAGTGCTTTATTGGAGATAAAGTAAACGGGCACTGCCCGTCTGTAGATGTTTTATTTGAGTCAGTGGCAACAGCAGCAGGCACAAAAGCTTTGGGCATCATTTTAACCGGAATGGGCTGCGATGGTGCTAGGGGTTTGTTCAGCATGAGAAAAGCAGGTGCTCAGACAATTGGGCAGGATGAAGCTTCCTGTGTTGTTTATGGTATGCCGAAGGTAGCATACAATATCGGAGCGGTGATGAAACAGACCTCCCTGCAGCAAATTCCGCAATCGATCTTCTCCTGGATAACAAACCAGTCCCCTAAATCAACCGGATAGCTTCTTCGAGGTTGATAGCGCCGGTATAAAGCGCTTTGCCTGTGATGGCTCCGGCAGCGCCGATGTTTTTCAGGCTGATTAAATCCGCAACAGAGCTGACCCCGCCCGATGCAATGACCTCCATCCCCACCGCGCGGATCATTTCGTCCATTGCTTCAAGGTTTGGTCCTTTCAGCATCCCATCGGTTGCGATGTCTGTATAAATGATCACCCTGCAGCCCAGCTGCTCCATTGTTTTCGCAAAATCAACGGCGGTATGGCTGCTGACCTTTTCCCAGCCTTCAATGGCAACCCTGCCATCCTTTGCATCGATGCCAACGGCAATCCTTCCGGGATATTTCCGCAGGGCTTCCCCGACAAGCTGTGGGTTGTTTACAGCCGAAGTACCCAGAATAACCCGTTCGATGCCCAGACCCAAAACCTCGTCAATGTCTTCCATGGTTCGGATTCCGCCGCCCATCTGAACCGGTATTCCCGAAACCCTTGCGATCTCTGAAATGATCCGCCTGTTTGACGAGTTGCCATGTCTGGCTCCGTCCAGGTCTACGGTATGCAGCCACGAGGCCCTCATCGATGCCCATTTTTCAGCCATTTCCACGGGGCTTCCGAAAACCGTCTCATCCTCGAACCTGCCCTGCAGCAACCTGACACAACGGCCATCCTTAATATCAATCGCGGGATATATGATCATCCGCAGCGTACCACCTTTACAAAATTCTTCAGCATCGTAATCCCGATGTCACCGCTTTTCTCGGGGTGAAACTGGGTACAGAAAACATTCCCGGTGTGGATGGAAACATCCATCTCAATCCCGTAACGGGTTGTGGCGGATACAATGCTCTTATCTTCCACATCCACATGATAGGAATGAACAAAATAAACATACGGATCGGCGGGTAAACCTGAAAACAGCGGAGATTCCTTCGGCAGCATCAGATTGTTCCAGCCCATATGAGGAACCTTCAGCCCCATATCACCCGGAATACGCTTCACCGAACCTTTGAAAACCCCCAGGCCGGGCACTTTTTTCCCATCTCCGGCATCCTCTTCGCCATAATCAAACAGCATCTGATACCCCAGACAAATCCCCAAAAAGGGAGTGCCCTTTGCAATCACCTGTTTGGTTACAGCATCCAGACCTGCCGACCGCAGGCTTCCGATGCAGTCGGCAAAAGCGCCCACCCCGGGCAATACAACGCCTTCGGCCTTCATAATTAAATCGGGCTGCCGGGTAACAACCACGTCAGCCCCGATAAATTGCAGCGCTTTTTGAACGCTTCTGATGTTACCGGCTTCATAATCAATGATGGCAATCATGCAGGCTCCTTAATCGCAGATAAATTTTTCACCGGTCAGCAGTTCACAGGCTTCCATATATTTGGCCTGTGTCTTTTCAATGATCTCCTTCGGCAAACGCGGAGCAGGATATTTTTTATCCCAGTCCAGGGTTTCCAGATATTCGCGCAGATACTGCTTGTCAAAGCTTTTTTGTGCTCTGCCGGGCTGATAATCGTCCACCGGCCAGAACCGGGAGCTGTCGGGGGTGAACATCTCATCGGCGATCACCAGTTCGCCGTTCAGATAACCGAACTCAAACTTGGTGTCTGCAATGATGATCCCCTTGCTTAATGCATAATCACTGGCAACGGTATACAGCGCCAGTGATTTGTCCCGCAGCGCTTCGGCTCGTTCCAGCCCAATCAGGTTTACCAGTTCGTCAAAGCTGATGTTGATATCATGGCCTTCGTCTGCTTTTGTGGACGGCGAGAAAATAGGTTCGGGCAGCTTGTCTGCCTGCCTTAGCCCTTCCGGGAGCCGGATTCCGCAAACATGGCCCGTGGCCTTGTAATCCTTCAGCCCTGAACCCTCCAGATATCCCCGGACGATGCACTCGGCCTTTTCCATCTGCACCCTTTTCACCAGCATGGACCGGCCCTGAAGTTCATTCTTAAACCGGGACAGACCCATCGGGTATTCGGAAACGTCGGTCGTGACGATATGGTTTCCGATAATGTCTTTGGAAAAATTGAACCAGAATTCGGAGATGGTGTTCAGCACCTTCCCTTTGCAGGGGATCAGGTCATCAAAAACCACATCGAAAGCCGAAATTCTGTCGGTGGTGATCATCAGCAGCATATCGCTGCCGACTTCATAAATATCCCGCACTTTCCCCTTTGCAAACAGCGGCAATTGAATAAAATCAGTGTTTCTCAGAAGCATATCCTATCCCTTTCCTGCGCACTGCGCGTTAAATACATCATGATATTGTACCGCCGCCATATGGGCGGAGAAAAACTCTTCATTTTATAACGTCCCTTTGGTGGAAAGGACACCTTGTATCCTTTCGTCTATTGCAGCTGCCTGCCGAAAGGCCTGTCCGAATGCTTTGAACACCGCTTCGGCAATATGGTGATTATTTTTTCCATGCATCAGGTGAATATGCAGTGTTATGCCCCCATGCACCGACACCGCCCGGAAGAATTCCTCCACCATTTCTGTTTCCATATCTCCAATTTTCGGGGTTGAAAAGGGTACCTCAAAGCAGAGGTACGGCCTCGACGACAAATCCATCGATACCATCGCGAGGGCTTCATCCATCGGTACAAAGGAGGTTCCGTAGCGCCGGACGGACACTTTGCCTTCGAGGGCCACCGCAATGGCTTGTCCCAGCACAATCCCAACATCCTCGATGGAATGGTGAGAATCCACCTGAAGGTCCCCCCTGCAGCTAACCTGTAAATCTATCAGGCCATGCTTCGCCAGCAGCGTCAGCATATGATCAAAGAAGCCGACACCGGTGTTAATTTGTGCCGCACCGGTACCATCAAGGTTTAATTTCACATGGATATCCGTTTCACCGGTTTTTCGGGTTACTTCTGCATCCCTCTTCATGATATTCTCCTCTCCGGTTTTCCCTTTGCCCCGTTCAGGCAGGAATATATTTGATTCAAATGCAGCTTTGCTTCACTGAAGCGCCGTTTCCTTAAGAACTCTGTAAACCAGGAAAGCGCTCCGACTTTTCGATTATAGCATTGGAAACATTCGCTTGCAATTGTCAGCTATGACGCAGGATGCCCTCAAGCTTCCGTATAAATACTTCCATTTCTTCGTCGGTACCCATGCAAACCCTCAGCCAGTTTTCAATGCCGGGTTTCTGGAAATTCCTCACGAGAATCCCTTCCTGCTTCAGCTTCAGAAGCAGCTCTTTGCCGGTGAACCCCGGGTGAGAAATAAACAGAAAATTCGTGCAGGAGGGGGGAACGCTGAAGCCCATATCTAAAAGCTTTCTTCTGGTGTTCTCCCGGGTCTGAATGATCCGTTCACAGATAAGGCGGGTATATTCCTGATCTTTCACTGCCGCCACCGCCGCACACTGCGCTACCCTGTCCAGCGTATAGGAATTGAAGGAATTTTTCACCCTCTCCAGCCCTTCAGTCAGGGCTGCATTTCCGATGGCATAGCCAATTCTTAAACCGGCCAGCGCTCTGGATTTGGAAAAGGTATGAACCACCAGCAGGTTTTCATATTGGTGAACCAATGGGATCGCCGACTGACCGCCAAAATCCACATAAGCCTCATCCACGATGACAAGGGTATCGGGAAACCGGTTCAACAGCTTTTCTACAGCATCCAGGCCAAGGGCTATACAGGTA
>JAEZBW010000179.1 GCA_023426765.1 Bacillota bacterium | reverse complement strand
GACAGCTTTACGACAGGATGTCTTTACTGGGTGCTGAGACACTGCTGCAAACCCTTCGTGCGCTGGAAGCAGGAAATATTACCCCTGTTCCTCAGCAGGAATGTGATACCTGTCAGGCACAAAAAATAACGCGTGAAACCGGTCATATCCAATGGGAGCTGCCTGCTGAACAGATTCACAATCTTGTCCGGGGCACCAACCCCTGGCCGGGAGCGTATTCTTTTTTCAAGGGTGAGCGCATGCGCGTGTGGAAAACGCAGGTAGTCGATTCCGAAAAAGCACCGACATCGCTCCCCGGAACGATTTTGAACATGACAAAGGATGGATTTGATGTACAGACCGGAAAAGGGATGATCAGAGTTCTCGAAGTGCAATGTGACAATGCAAAGCGCTTAACCGTCAATCAATACGTGTGTGGTCATCTCGTAAGGGTGGGGGATCGCTTTGGAACGCAGTAAATCCTTTCAAAAACTATCTCTTCTGGTGATTGCCGGCCTTATGCTGTTACCAATCATTGCCGTTACTGCAGCCGGTTTTTTGAACATGTCAGCCTTCCAAAGGCTCTTTTATATCGCCGCTGGCATCTTTTCGCTGATCTTCATTATCATGATCGTGGGTTTTTTCAGTGTTTTGCAGATAGTTTCGGCACATTCCGCAAAGGGTTCAAAAAGGAAATCTCTGTCTTCACGGCTGGCATTTAAAGTGTTTATGCCGGTTTTACTTGGCATCAGCAGTATTTTTCATTACAAAAAGGATGAAATCCGGCGTGTGTATATTCAAGCCAACAACGAATCTGTGCTGTCCGGCGGTATAAAGGTAAAACCTGAAAACTTGCTTGTTATTCTGCCGCACTGCATCCAGTCATCCAAATGTATGTACAGAATGCGCAGCGGGCTGGAAGACTGCCGACAATGCGGTGCCTGCAATATCGGTGAGATCAGAAGGCTTGTCGGCGAATACGGTGTGCGCGTTGAACTGGCGACAGGAGGCACATCGGCAAGAAAAATCATTCAGGACTCAAAACCCGGTTTCGTCATAGCCGTCGCCTGTGAAAGGGACTTATCGTCGGGAATTATGGATGTAAAAGGGCTGCCGGTATATGGCATATTGAATGACAGGCCTAACGGGCCCTGCAAAGATACTTTTGTCGAAATTGGTGAGCTTGAAAAGATGATAAAAACCTTTACTACCTGACTTCCCTGGGAGATTTCCTGACCGATGCACCTGGAATGCCAAAAAAATGCTCTGAGCATTTTTTACCCGCTTTTGCGGTTATAAGAGTGATTTTACAGTGAAAGCGTTCGGCAAAAGTGGTATCTAGCGTTAATAAAAAATAATCATGAGAACTATGTGGAGAACCAAATTCACCGTGGAGAACTCTATATCAACAAAGCAGAAACAAGGAACCCCACTGAAAAAGTGGGAGTCTCAGATAATTTTTAGAACGGAAACAGGGGGTTAAGAAATTGAACGACTTAGCATCCTCAGGAGAAAGGATTCTGGATGCCTTTAACCACATTTTTCTCGGTGTGGAAATTTGGAGAATCATTGCTGCCGGCCTGATCCTGATTTTTATCCTTGCACTTCGAAAAATTTTTGTCAGTCTTATCGTCAGTTTGCTGAAAAGGCTGACTGAGAAGACAAAAAGCCCTTTGGATGATCAGTTCATAGAAGCGCTGGATCCACCGGCGAGGCTGATCATCATAGCGGCAGGGCTTTTATTTGCCCTGAAGGTACTGGGCTTTCAGGTTACAAATGATACGTTTTCCGGAAATATCGTCAGGACAATGTTTATCTTCGCCATATTCTGGTTCATCTATCGCGGTACCGACATCATTAAGAATATTTTCGCAAAAATCTCCAAACGGACTGCCAACGAGCTGGATGATATCGTGCTCCCCTTTATTGGAAAAGGCATCAAGGTGCTCGTGGTTATAGTGGGCATCAGTGTTGTCGCAAAAGAGTGGCGGTATGATCTGGGGGCAATCCTTGCAGGCCTTGGCCTGGGGGGGCTTGCTTTTGCCCTGGCGGCCCAGGAGACGCTGGCGAATTTCTTTGGCGGCCTCACCATAATGATAGACAAGCCCTTCACTGTCGGTGACTGGATTCAATCCTCGTCAGTGGAAGGGACGGTAGAAGATATCGGGTTTAGAACGACCAAGGTGAGAACCTTCGCTCAAGCCCTTGTCAGTGTGCCAAATTCGATCATTGCCAAAGCAGCGGTCACCAATTGGTCCAAAATGGGTAAACGACGGATTACCTTCAACCTGGGCATAAAGTATCAGACCACCATCAGGCAGATTGAAGTCTTGCTGGAAAGGGTTCGGAGAATGCTGACCGATAACACGGAGGTGCATCCGGATACCATTTTCGTTTATTTTGATGCATTTGGTGCCAGTGCATACGAACTGTTTTTCTACTTTTTTACCAAAACGACCAACTGGCAGGAATTTCTGAAGGTGAAAGAGGAGATCAATCTGGAACTGATGCATATTCTGGATGAACTGGAGATAAAGGTAGCTTTCCCGTCAACCAGCGTATATATGGAAAGTATGGGGAATAATATCGCAAACGGCAGGGTCACCGGCGCTCAGGACGGCAGCAGCATCAACCACACGAATGGCACGGATAACAGTCTGAAATCCGGCCCCTTGTTCAATACGGAAGACAATTCCTCAAGTAAGGGGAAATTATCATGAAACTGCTTGTGCATATATGCTGCGCACCCTGCGCAACAGGGGTTCTGAAAATGCTTACGACCGAAGGCGGTTTTGAAGTCCAGGGCTTGTATTATAATCCCAACATACACCCTGAACAGGAGAATAAGGCCCGCCTGGCTTCGGTCCTGGCGTTGTCACGGGACGAGAATTTCCCGGTTGTAACCGAGGAAGCCATGATGCTGGAGTTTTGGAAGGAAAAGCTGAATGCTGATAAGGTGCTGCGGTGCAATACCTGCTATTCACTGCGAATTGACCGGATGGCCAGGTTGGCAAAGGAGCAGGGCATGGATGCATTCACGTCAAGCCTTCTGATCAGCCCCTGGCAGGATCATGAAAGAATAAGAGAACTTTGTGAAGCAGCATCGCAGAAACATGGCATTGCTTTCTTATACCGGGATTTCAGGCCGTATTACAGGGAAGGAAAAGACGAGGCCTGGAAACGGGGATATTATCTGCAGAAATACTGCGGATGCCTGTATTCCTGGCAGGAATCGGATCACAAAAAGAAACCGCAATACGATTTTGGATAGGGTAATTTGTTTGTTCAGTCCCGCCCTGGCTTTTATTACACAAAAGCAGAATAAATTCTTATGTCATTCTGAGCATAGCGAAGGATCTTTTCTGAGTTAGATCCTTCGCTGCGCTTTGTTACGCTTTCATTAAAATTCTGAACTTTTCATCAGATTCTTCCCAAAAGTTGTCGAAATAATTAATGAATTGTTGTATAATGGTAATGGAGACAACGGCTATGTCTTTCGTTACCAAAGATAACAATTGTGGGGGAATCACAATGAAGAAATTCTTATCTGTTTTGATCTGTATTTTTCTGTTCACGGTTTTTTCAAATGCCGTTTTATCCCAGAGTATTACCATTAAGGTGGGCAATAACACCACAACCTATACGGGTACGGTCTACAACCTTGAGCTGAATGGTGTTTGGGTTCCTACCGAAACCCCCTGCATCGTTCTGGCAGGCGTGGCTTATGTTCCGCTGCGCGAGGTCTTTCAGGATTATTTGGGGCTTACCGTGGGATATGACCAAGCCAGGGAAATGGCCTATGTCCAGTCAGGCTCGAAAAAAATGGAATTCAGCAGCAGTGAGCAG
>JAEZBW010000161.1 GCA_023426765.1 Bacillota bacterium | reverse complement strand
GAACAGGCCCGCGAGCTCGAACTGGATGAAGCCAAGTTCACCACGGATCTGAACAGCGAAGCGATCGTCAAGAAGGTGAAAGATGCCCAAGAACACGGCATAAACATCGGCATCCCCGGCACGCCGTTCCTGACACTCAACGGGCAGATTTACCAGGGACCGCGCGACCAGGCGAGCTTTGAAACGATCCTGAACCTGTTCATGTTGGAGAAACGCCAGTTCACCTACTGCCCGCCGATGATTGTAGACCCTGGCAAGCAGTACACGGCCACGATCAAAACGGAAAAGGGCGACATCGTGATGGAACTCTACCCGGATAAGGCGCCGATGGCGGTGAACAATTTTGTCTTCCTGGCGCGCCAGGATTGGTACGATAACGTTACCTTCCACCGCGTGATGCGCACGCCGGAATTCAGCGAAGATTTTGTGGCGCAGGCCGGCGACCCGAGCGGATCGGGGATGGGAGGCCCGGGGTATACCTTTGCGGATGAGATTTCGGACCTGCGCTTTGATCAGCCTGGCGTGGTAGGCATGGCCAACGCCGGGCCGGGCTCGAATGGCAGCCAGTTCTTCATCACCTACGTATCGCGCGATGACCTGTCGGGTACGTACACCGTCTTTGGCCAGGTGATCGAGGGCATGGATGTGCTCAAGCAGCTCACCCCGCGCGATCCAGGCCAGCAAATGGGCCTGCCCCCAGGTGATAAAATTCTTGACGTTGTGATTACCGAGAAGTAAATGCAGACAACACCGGCCGAAATCCCGGCCGAACCCGGGTACATGACCATCCTCCAGCTCATTGTCAGTGGGCTGGGGCTGGCGCTATCGCTGCTCGGCGCGGCCTTGCTGGCGCTGGTTGGCCTTGTGGCTGTGATGAGCGAGAACCCAGAGATGCCCGAGATTGGGCCGGTGTTTACCCTGGCGTGGGTGTGCGGGCTTGCCGCGCTGCTCGCGATTCCATCGGTATATTTCAGCATCCGCCGGATGATGCGGTCCCCGGTAGTTGTTTTACCCCTGCGCCGTTTCAACGGGTTCCGCACCGCCGCGGTAATGATCCTGTTGTGGCCGCTGGTGCTTGCGCTTGGCAGCATGCTTTCCACCAGTTCGCTGGCGTGGCTGTTCTTGCCGCCGCTGCAAATTCTGGCGATCGGGCTGCCCATCTGGTTCCTGGTGGAGCTGGTTCGCCGGGGGCTGCCAACTGGCAGCAGGCAGCGCGGGTGGGGCATCTTTAATGCCAGCATGTTCCTGATGACACCCGCGGCGGTGGTCATTGAACTGGTCCTTTTCGTGGCCCTGGCAGTGGCGTTCGCGGTATGGGTCAGCGGGCAGCCCGCGCTGCTGGAAGAACTGGAGCAGTTGGGAATTCTGCTTTCCAACGGACCCAACAACCCCGAGGCGATTCTCGAAGCAGTGCAGCCCTATCTGCAAAACCCGCTGGTGATTGTGACCATTCTTGGGCTGCTGGGTGGTGTTACCCCGCTGCTGGAAGAGCTGATCAAGCCGGTTGCGCTGTGGGTGCTTGTAGGGCGCAGATTGACCCCCGCGGAAGGGTTCGTGGGCGGCGCGCTGTGCGGAGCGGCCTTTGCGCTGATCGAAAGCCTGATGTCTCTAGGGAGCGCTACCGGACCGGAATGGGCCGGGCTGGCGGTGGGCCGCGCAGGCACCGGCCTGCTGCACATTGGCACCACAGCGCTGGTGGGCTGGGGGCTGGCCTCAGCCTGGACGGAAGGGAAGTATTTGCGGTTGGGTCTGGCGTTCCTGGGGGCGTCGGCATACCACGGGCTGTGGAATGCTCTCTCGCTGCTGCCTGCCTTCGCGGCGGTGCTGGATCCGGCTCCGCAAGACCTGGCCGTAATTGTTTCTATCGCCAGGTTTGGTCCCGCGATGCTGGTAATATTGTCGGTGTGTATGCTGCTGCTGTTAGTTCTTTTTAACCGGCGCCTCCGAGAGCAGTTTCTTATCGTTGACCCGGACAATTTGACGATACCCGAAAGGGTGTCTCCGCCCGCGGATGAGCCACCGGTGTAATGGTTCGCAAACTTTTGTAAAAAATCGCTGGAGGTAAGAAAACATGGACGCAATTCGAGATATTATTGAGTGGTTTATTCATTTTGTGCTGAATATGGATACGCAGCTCCCAATCATCATCAATGCGATTGGTGGGTGGACGTACCTGGCGCTGTTCGGGGTTATTTTCATCGAGACCGGTGTGGTGATCATGCCGTTCCTGCCCGGCGATTCGCTGTTGTTTGCGGCTGGCGCGGTTGCCGCGAATAAGCAAACCGGCCTGAACGTTGTGCTGCTGTGGACTCTCCTGGCGGTGGCAGCGGTAGCCGGCGATACGGTGAACTACTGGATCGGCCATACCATTGGGCCGAAGGTGTTCAATACCAATTCACGCTGGCTGAAGCGCGAGCACCTGGAGCGCACGCAGCGCTTCTACGAAAAGCACGGCGGCAAGACCATCCTTCTGGCCCGCTTCGTGCCCATTGTGCGCACCTTTGCCCCGTTCGTTGCCGGGGTTGGCAAAATGCGCTACGGCTACTTCATCAGCTATAACGTGTTTGGCGGAATCCTGTGGACGGCGATTTTCCTGTTTGCTGGGTACTTCTTTGGCACGCTGCCGTTTGTGCAGCATAACTTCGAGTTTATCGTAGTTGCCATTGTGCTGGTCTCGGTCATCCCAGCGGTGGTCGAATATATCAAGGCGCGCAATGAAAAGCCAGTGACGCCTGCCGCTTCGGAAACACATCTTACCCAATAATCCTATGCAGCGTGAAACGCTCCGCAAAATCCTCTTAAAACTCCTCACCACCGTGGGGCGTGTAACGTTCAACGGCCTGGAGAACCTGCCGAAGGAAGGTGGAATTATCGTCGCCACCAACCATATGAGCCGTATGGATACCCTGCACCTGTTTATCAACCCTGCCCGAACCGACCTCACCGCACTGGTGGCAGATAAGTACAAGAAGTACCCGGTGTTCAACTGGGTTCTGGACACGGGCAAGGTCATCTGGTTGGACCGGTCGCAGGCTGACTTTACGGCTTTTGGCGCCGCGGCGGATGCGCTGAAAGCAGGGCTGCCGCTGGGCATTGCCCCGGAAGGCACACGCAGCACCACGGGCGAGCTGCAAGCAGGCAAACCCGGCGCGGTGCTGCTGGCATATAAGGCGCGCGCACCGATTGTTCCGGTCGGCGTTACGGGCACGGAAACCTATTTTAAGGATCTGC
>JAEZBW010000077.1 GCA_023426765.1 Bacillota bacterium | reverse complement strand
ATAAGGTTTTTGAATGCTTCGGTCTTCCCGTCTGGAATAGTTCCCTGTGTCAGGCCGTATATCTGCGAAAAACTTTGAAGCATTTGCGTTGTGATTGCCGGATCTGTCGCTGTAAAAAGCGAAGGTGTCACATCTTTTGACAGAATAATATCTCGGGTGGGATCGGCCTGCAGTTGTTCGGTCACATACGAAAGCGCTTTTTGAACATCGAATTCCAGGCCCGGCTGATGCGGAATGACTGAAACAGCACTCTGTTGCAAATCAAGGCGTGCATCTGCTGCTTCGGTACGACACAGCTCCTGTAAGGGTGAGAATTTTTCTCTGAACAGCGCTTCGTTGATATAGGGCCGTACCATGATTTGCCCGTATCCGGGCGACGGCTTTCCGATCATCTCAAAAAAGCGATTTTGATATTGACTCTTCTCAAGAGCCTTCCGGATCGCTGTGGTATCGAATTGAACCCAAATAGAGCTGTACGGGACCTGAAACTGTTGTCCCTGCTCTTCAAAGACGATTGCTCCTTCCGAAACAATCGATTTATAGAAGGCTTCCGCCTGTTTTATAGCATCCTGCGCGGACAACTGTTTCAGCGTGAGGCCCGGCATTTCAAGCGATACCGATGTATCCCGTGCGGGTAAAACCATCAGGACAGCCGTGGGGAGCGCAGCCGCTAAAATCAGTTGTATTGATAAAACCGTAAACCAAAACTGAAAACGCTTCATGTCAGGTCCTCATCTACTTCACGGAAACTTGGAAACAACAAGGCCAGGAATAACTCCTGGCCTGCCTTTATCATACATTCATCCAGACTGTTCATGGTGCAAAGCATCATCGCTGCCAAACCGAATGCGCTTCGGAGCCGGCCCGGAAAATGGATTCACGCATAACATGCATCTATTGGCTCTGCGGGTTCAGGATTGCCCGAACACATTATCATTCCGGACGGTCTGTTATGCTTCGTTGTTCATGACCAGCTCTATCAGTTTTCCACAGCCCTTGGCCCTGTCCATCACCTGGTCGGTAATGCTTTCACCGGCCCGGATAATGACCATGCCCTGGTTGTCGGTGATGGTCTTGGTGGCTTTTCGCCCTTTCAGATATTGCCTTTGACGTTCTTCAAACAATTCGGCAGCAGAGCTTTTCGGTTCCTGCCGTACGATTTCGGGTTCGGCTGGCTTCACTGCGGCGGCTTGAGATTCGGCCAAATCCAACTCAGGCTCTTTTTCCGGGACCTGTTCCGGTGCAGTTTCTGCAGCTATAAAATCATCACTGATGATCGGTTCTTCAATAAGTTCGGTTTCGGGTAAAGTGGAAGGGTCATCCAGAAGCTTGCTCTGAACATCATCTTCTACAACCAGGAGCGTTTTTCCAAAAGTAATCACACTGGTTCGGGGGATCAGGCGAATTGCTTTCTGCGTGGCGTCGGCGATGTACTCAACACCTGCAATACTGCATTCATTATCGGCATCGACATAAATGTCGCCGGTTTCTCCGATGAAACTTCCCTTTTTGGTAAGAACCCTGATGCCTTTTACCTTAATATTTTTTTGCAGCAAGTCAATCGCGGCAGGAAGCTTGCTGATATCGCAGATGGCATCCGGATTCGGTATGGTCATGGCATGTTCACCAATACCCAGAACAATACCTGACGGAATAACTCGGGTACTGAGCGCCTGAATACCGCTGTCCACCACGAAATAATCAACTGTGCCTTTGTCTGCGTTAACAATGATATCTTTTACTTTACCTTCTTCGTTGCCTTCTGCGATGCTGATGATTGGCAACCCTATGATTTGCTGCGATTTTTTCATTCCCGGTTTACCCCCTTAACCTATTTTTTCATTGAAACCCAATGAAAAAACTCAGTTCCAATAGCCAATACATTCACAGACTAATTCTATGAAATGAAGCAAAACATTCGCCTTTCAGTCAGACTTAGTACAGGCTTTGCAAAATCTGTTCCTTAACTTCCTCGCTCATCAGATGCTCAAACGCGTCCATATAGGTCAGAAGGATGTCCTCGGCCAAATCTGCATGTCCGGTAGACTTATAAATGGCACAGATATCCAGAACAATCCAGAAAGCAGTTTCATTGTCCGGTTTTTGATCGAGGGCAGTCATATACAAGACCGCCGCTTCCTTAAGATCTCCCTGCTGCTTGAGAAGAAACGCCTTTTTTATAATCTCTGCGAGAGAATTTTCTTGTTGATCCAAAACGGGATAAACGGAATCTGTGACCATGTCTATTCCCATTTTATCAATAATATCCGATGTGTCAACAATTTTTTCACCGCTTCCAATATTTTCCTGTGAATCTGATGAAGAACTGACCGCGTTATCGATAGGATTGGTATTTTCTTCTCCCCCGGCTGTTTTATCTGGGACGATCACTTCATATTCATCCGTTGTCTTATCTGGAATGATCAATTCATCTTCATCCGTTGTTTTATCCGGGATGATCGATTCATCTTCATCCGTTGTTTTATCCGCGACGATCACTTCACTGTCTAAAGAAAAATCTATTTGCGTTTCCGGGATGACAGGGCTTTCTACTGTCAAAGCAGGCTCACTGCCGGCTTGAAGCGTTGTTTCTGCAGAAATGTCACTGCCCATATCCGGTTTTACCGGAGTAACCGGGTCCGGCTGGATTTCCAATGTAGATTCAGGAGCAACAGGCTGTATATTGATTTCGGCACTTGCAGCTTGTTCCTGCAAGGCGTTGTTCTCTGGCTTGGTTGATTGTGCTTCTACCCTTTTCAATTTCATTTCTTTGGCATTTTTGCGATTTTGCTTTTTCTCTTCCCACTTTTGAATCAGGTTGTCCACCTTTTCTTTGGGGAAAAACTGAAAAACCAGAATTAATACGATAAAAAGTGCCAGGATATATATCAGGAGTGAAAGAAAGAAAACGACAAAGAAACGAAGAGCCGGATTTGCAGAAACTATGGTAACCAAACCCGGGAACAGCAAGCTTCCTGCACCTGCCAGGATGGCGCTGCAAACAAGACCGATCCGGTAGCGCAAATCCGTAAGATTTTTTTTCTGAAAAATAATAAACAGCGTCAAAGTAGACAATAAAACTACAGCCATCGAGATGAAAATATACAATTGCATTTGTCAACACTCCTGTTTCATCCTTGGAGACCGTCTGGAAGAGCATGTTTTCATGCACATTTTTTTATGAGCAGGTTTCCAGGCCGGTTCCCGATTCGATCGTTCGGGAAAATTATGCCGGTTCCAAAATGCCGGGCCTAAAAAGCTTGAAAACCGCATGAGATACGTCTATTAACGCTCCTTAACGCTCTCTTTTGTGCATAAACCGACTTTCCGGGCCGGCTCTCCTGTAATGATTCTCTCTATATTTATCGTACAACTTCTACATTTTTATTATCGTACAACTGCTTCTTTTTCATTATCGTACAACATCTTCACTTTCATTACAAGTAACACCCTGAAACCTTTTCAATTTATCACATATTTGTTACAGTACATACAACCGAAAGAATTAACAGGTGATCCGGATGGTTTGGGTGATGTTTCAAACATATCCGCCCTGACATAGATAAAAACCGGGATGCAAACTGCACCCCGGTTCCATACCACCCGCATTATTCGCTGATTCCATCCGGAGCTTCATTCTCTGTAAGGTCGCTACCCTGGTTTTCCTTCCCGGCAGCGACATAAAATTGATCTATCCCGGCCTTGATCG
Organism: Bacillota bacterium; assembly: GCA_023426765.1. Taxonomy (GTDB): domain Bacteria; phylum Bacillota; class Clostridia; order DSM-8532; family DSM-8532; genus JAAYJG01. The sequence goes on along the minus strand of JAEZBW010000077.1, from coordinate 5,276 downwards.
CTCTGGCAACACGAAGCTGGTAATTGTCACTGCGCAGTTTTTGTTCTTCCTGCTGATTTGAAAGGAAGCCGCATTCAACGACGATGGTCGGTGTTTTCAAATTCCGAAGGATTACAATCGGTGTGCTCTTTACCAACGCTTCCCGCTTGTTGGACGGATCCACATCATCCCGAAGCGCTTTTTGAACATTTATCGCCAGAAGCTTGCTCTTTTCAGAATTGGGCGGATAAAAAACCTGAGCGCCGTAATACTTGCTTTGACTGAAATCATTCAGATGGATGCTAACGACAATATCCGCACCGCTGTTATCCATGATTTCCTTCCTTCTGGTTAAATCCTGCCGTCTTTTGTCGGTAATGTCGGTGGTGCCTTCCTTATAAACCAGCTTATCTTCCTCCCGGGTCATGATCACCCTGTAACCCGCTTCTTCAAGCTGGGCGGCCAAAAGCTTCGCAATAGACAGGTTCAGATCCTTTTCATTCACCCCGGAGAAACCACTCACCTTTCCGGGATCTTCTCCGCCATGGCCTGCGTCGACAATCACCGTTCCAAGGGTTGATACGGAGGATGCGGGTGCTGCTTCTTCCCCGCCCGGATTTAAACTGTATACGGCAATGGACAGCAGGAAAATAAGTATGATGAGGGTTATGTTACTCTTTTTAACAAGCACAATCATAGTATATCCCGTCCCTTATTTCTTTTGTACTAACATATTCACGAAGGGCTTGGTCATATACTATGGGCCCGGATCGAAATTTTCACATGAAAAAGCCTGCAGACATATTGTCTGCAGACCCTTTGAATTTCAGCATTTATTTCGCGGGCTGCTGAATATCCTTCTTTTTCTTATTGAATATTTTCAATTTCCGCATGATGTAAAACTCATAATGCCCTGCAAGATAACCCAACCCTGCGATCACAGGGATTACAAGGAGCACCAGATGATAAGCCCATGGCTCATCCGATATCAGTGAAGCAAGCCAGTACAGCGGCCCGGTAACACCCTGAAGTACGCGTCGCTGCAGTGTAAGCAGTTTCTCACCATACGGAATGACATAGTATGAAAGCTGTAAAATGAAAACCGGAAGCATACCGATGACACCATACAGAAAGCCTTTGTATGGGGAAGGATGAATCCCGTATTGCGGGCGTTTCTCCCTGAAAGCCACATCACTCATATTGCTGTAGATCATGGAAAACATGATCAGAAAAATGAGGATCGAGAAAATGAAAACCCCGGTTTGCAGATTGTTTTTCGCCACATTGAAAACGATGGATAGAAAGATGGCAAATATAATCAGCGTCAGGGAATAGTCGGTGAATATTTTCAGACCACGGCGGATCTGTGATTTGAATGAATTGTCCATTTGTTAAGCCCTCCTGTCTTTCATATAATTGCTGCCGGGCAAGCTTTTCACATGTTTTTTCACTTCGGCGGCCGCTTCTGCAATCTGCAGATAGTTCTCATATTTTCCCGATTCGTTGATAACAACGGCAAGTGAGATGGACATAACAGGGAACTTCTTCTCCCGCCCCTGCCGATCCCGGGTAAGGATGTATCTGTTTTTGCTGTCGGCTTCATGGTACAGGGAGAGAATCCTCCGGTCAAAATCCTCGGTGATTTGCCTGCAGATCTCTTCATATTTATCGGGTGAGGTGATGATCAGAAAGTCATCTCCGCCAATATGCCCGATAAAGTCCTCTTTGTTGGCGGCCTGATGCACCGCATCACGGATGATATCGGCCGTCAGGCGAATGGCCGAATCCCCTTTGGCGAACCCATACACATCATTGAAGGCCTTAAAGTTATCCAGATCGCAATAGATGACCGCCGTGGGAACCCTGTTGGCAAGACGATGGTTCAGCTCGGACTGGATTTCAATATTACCCGACAGCCCGGTCAGCGGATTTGCACAACGGTTTCTGTCGATTCTGACAAGGGTGTTTCTAACCCGGCTGACCAGTTCACGGCTGTTGAAGGGCTTGATGATGTAATCATCGGCCCCCATTTCAAGGCCTATCAGCTTGTCATCCTCGTTCACCTGAGCCGTCAGCATGATGATCGGGGTGAGAATATTGCCGTCATCGGCTCGCAGGATTCGGCAAACATCAAACCCGCTCATGCCCGGCATAATGATATCGAGAATGATGAGATCGGGTTTGATGGTAGAAACCTTGGCAAGGCCTTCTTCCCCGGAATAAGCGGAGTACACCTCATAGCCTTCCTTTTGCAGGACATCTTTTATCATCCGCTGCATCAGCTCGGTATCATCGATGACGAGTATCTTCTTACTAAACATATTCTCGTGCCTTTCGCCATTTTATCCTATTGTATGCAGTCACAGGCAAAGACAAATATCGTTCCGGCAGAGTATATCCTGCAGGCGGGTAAACAGTATGTTTACTGCCTTTTTAAGACGATTTTCCCCACAAAACACCGCAGCTTTATTATAACACCGGAAGCAGTTCCATGCAATTGAATCTGACCCGGGTGCACGGGTAAACTGTACTTGCTCATGGCGATGGATTGGTTAACAGTGCGACAATCATCACTACCATAAACGCAGCAAAAAACAATGATGCGATCAGCGACATCGTTTTATAAGAAAGCACATGCTCGATGCGCTTGTGAATGACTGAACCTCCAAAAGCCGAATTGACTGCAGATGTCCGTTTCACCGCAAATTTCAGCATAGCCGAGGCATATTCCTTTCTTTCTTCGGCGGTAAGCATCTTTACGGCTTTTTCATCGCAGGCAAACTCCATATCGTTGAAAAACAATTTGATAAAATACCAGATGAAGGGATTAAACCAATGAACACAGGCGACAAGCAGCGCTGCCATTCTCCAAAGATTATCCAGCCTGCGGATGTGTATGCTTTCATGCGCCAGAACATGCTTTGCATCAACCTCCGGAAGATCGGAGGGCAGTATGATTTTAGGCTTTATGATTCCATAAACAAAGGGGGTTGCCGAGAAACTGCTGAGAAAATAACCCTCTGCAGGCTTCAGTGTATGTTTTACAGCTTTGCAGTTAGAGGCATATGACCAGATAAGAAGCATTACAGCCAAAACCGAACCCACAAGCCATATCACGGCGGAAACCCTGAAGATTTGCTCCAGGAGGGCAGTTTTATAGTTTATGGGGAAATAGTTCTCTGCAGCCCGCACATAATTTGTCATGGTCACATCGGAGATGGAAAACCCCTCAACCGCTACTGATTTTGCCAGAGCCCGGGAGAAAACGTTCATCAGGCTGTATCGGCTGGGGATTCCAATGGGAAGCAGCAAGCGGATCAATACCGGGCTCCACAGCAGGTAAATGACAAACCGGGGGATCTTCGCAACCTGACGCAGTAAAAGCAGTGCCAGGCCAATCAGGCTTGCGGTGATGCTCATGTTCAAAACCCAGTAAAAAACCTCGGACAGCATGCAATCACCTTTTCTCAATCAGTTTTTTGATCTCATCCAATTCTTCGCCGGTCAGGCTGCCTTCCTGGATAAAAGCAGCAAAAAAAGCTTTTTTCGAGCCTTCATACAGCTTCTCTATCAGGTTCCTGGTTTCGGCAGCGGCAACCTCTTCCTTCCGGATGACTGAAGTACAGATGAAGTTCGGTTCTGTACGGCGGACATAATTTTTACTCACCAGTTTTTTAATCACGGTATAGGTTGTGTTTTTATTCCATCCCAGGCATTTCGCTGCAATCAGGCTGAGATCCCTGGCAGATACGGGTTCGTTTCCCCACAGGATTTCCATCAGCTTGAGTTCGCTGTCGAATAATTTTATGGTTTCCATCGTGTCACCTCTATTTCATACTATTACAATAGTCCGCTGTTGTCAATGCACTGGAGCATTGTTATAATGAGCTGGAAGGAACACTGTATTAAATATGCTACCACCCTGCAAGGAGGAATCTCCCGTGAGCAATCTGCACAGAATTCAGTGGCTTGACGCTCAAATCCGTGCTAAACGCTATCCAAACTCCCGGAGCCTCGCCGGGCAGTTTGAAATATCGGTCCGGCAGGCATCCCGGGATATTGAATATCTTCGTTATTCCATGGGTGCTCCGCTGGAGTATTCGTCGCAGCATAACGGTTACTGTTATACCAGCGAAGCCTTCACACTGCCGCAGTTTTTTATCGGCGAAGAGGAAAAAGAGGCCCTGGTATACCTGGCCGAGCAATACAGTTCGTTGAAAAACACATCGGCAGCCCGGCTGGCTGAGCTTTTCAGCAGGCTGACGGTAACGCAGCCTGCAGTTGGCAGGGTTGCTGAAGAAATTCCACTATATGATGTCAGCCCGAATGTGATCCAAACCTATAACCATTTGAAAAAAGCCATTGAAACACATACCGCTGTCGAGCTGGTGTATATTGGTCCCCGCGAACCCGGTACTGTCCGGGTTGTAAGCCCATATAAGCTGTTTACGAGAAAAGGCAGAAGCTATATGGTGGGTTTCTGTGATCTGAGAAAAGCCCTTCGGGTTTTCAGGCTCGACAGGATTTCAGATTTGGTGTATACCTCCAATCCTTATATTCTGTCCCCGGATTACAATGAGAACGATTATGGGGAAGATGCGGGCTTCACCTATATAAAACCTTACACCGGTACGATTCTGTCTGAAAAGCATATTCATTTTGGAAAAATGAAAAGCACGACGGAGCGCAGCGATAAATACAGGCATACCGTTGAGTTTTTCAATTCGGAGGAACTGATACAATTGCTTTTATCGCAGCCTTACCCCTTTGTCATTGAGTTTCCGCGCTGGCTGCGGGAGAAACTGAGAAGCCGGCTGAACCAACTTCTGCAGCTGAATCCATAAGGCAAGAATAAGCATACAACCAACATTGTTTCCGCACACCATGCGTCACGGTATACGAACATGGAGCAGTCATCCTGTGTGAAACGAAGGATCTTTCCCCGAAATTCTTTCTCGAAAAAATAAATTCCTGAAGAAACAAATTTCAGGAAGGACATCATATGTCATTCCTGTTGCCTATACTGGAAATGGATAAGCGAACGGGGATGGAACCCCTGAATCGTTTCTCTGTAAACGATGCTCACCTTATCCATTCATTCAATGAAGTAAGGAGTGATTTATTGTGGCAGAAAAGAAGCTTGAAAACATTCAGATGGGGTATACCTGGACCAGCTATATAGCCAGTGCGGATGGCGCGCTGCGTCATGCCGGTCTTTGGGAAGGGGAAACGTGGAAACTGATGGGCCTGACCGGCATAGGCTTTCATTTCATCATGCACAAAGAGGTGTGCCCCAG
>JAEZBW010000022.1 GCA_023426765.1 Bacillota bacterium | reverse complement strand
AATATGGATATAAGGGAAAGGTAGAAATTATCCCCAACGGCAGCGATTTCGTCATCCCCAATAACATGGATGCGCTGGTTCAGCAGACCGAAACCAGGCTGAATATTCAGAAGGATGACCTGGTTCTCCTTTTTGTAGGCCAGCACATCTGGCAGAAGAATGTAAGGCTTATCGTCGATGCCTTGCATCGCGTTTCCCAGCATGACATCCCCTATAAAATGTTTTTCGTGGGTGATGGTTATGCCCAGGATGAGCTGCACAGCTATGTCCGGGAGTTGGGTTTAACCGATAAAATCACATTTCTTGGCAAGATCCTGGATCGGGACTATTTGCGCTCGCTGTTTGCGAGGGCGAACCTGTTTCTGTTTCCTTCGGTGTATGATAACGCACCCATTGTTGTGCAGGAAGCGGCCGCAGTGGGCACTCCTTCTCTTGTCATTGCAAAAAGCAATGCTGCCGAAGGGATTGTGGACAATGTAAACGGCTTTTTCAGCGACAATGATTCTGTTTCCTATGCAAACCGTATTATTCAGATTGTACAGGACAGGGAAACGCTGAAGAACATTGGTGAAAAGGCCAGGGTAACCATCTACAGAAACTGGGAAAACATTGTGGATGAGGTGTATGAAAGGTATCTCGAAATCATTCAAAGGTATAGACGTAAACATAAAATATCCTGAAATCCGGTTTCAATTTCCCATTACGAACAACAACAGAGTCTGCTTTCGGGCGGTACTCTGTTTTCTTTGTGGCAGAAACGATATGTATTGATATATTTTATGACTTATAATAATATGATTCAGTAAGTCTTGTACGAACAATCCTTTATTAGCCCGGCTTAGGATGGGTTGACAGGAAATAATACAGATATGGTGGTTGCAGATGGATTTCTTTTTTATCATTATGCTTGCCGTTGGCCTTGCGATGGATGCTTTTGCCGTTTCGGTATCCTGCGGGTTGTGTGTTGTGAAAAAACGATATTTCAATGCGTTCAAGGCAGCGCTTTTTTTTGGCATTTTCCAGTGGGGTATGCTGTCATTGGGATGGCTGGCCGGGTTTACCTTCCGAACCTTCATTGAACCCGTCGATCATTGGATCGCATTTGCATTGCTGGTTTTTATCGGTGTGAGGATGTGGAAGGAATCTTTGAACCAGGAATCCGAGCCGCTGGATCTGACCAGTTTAAAGCTGATGCTTACCCTGGCTCTGGCAACCAGTATTGATGCCTTTGCAGCCGGGATCAGCCTGACAGCCCTGGGGTACCCCATCTTTATCCCTTCGGTTTTTGTAGGCCTGATCACCTTCGCATTATCCTTTTTGGGTGTTTTACTGGGCTGTTGGCTTACCCAATATGCCCATTTAAGAAAGTACCTCGACCGGATTGGGGCACTCATCCTGATCGGAATTGGAACAAAGATTCTGTTGGAACATCTGCTTTAAGGTTACTCCTCGATGATAAAAAAAGGGAGCCGAGGCTCCCTTTTTAATCAGGTTTCATCTAATCGACCGGAAATCGTGAAACAATTAAGTGGGGGAGGTTCAACATAAACTGGTCTTTTTGTCTGCCAATATTTTTTTCACAAGATTCCTGCTGCAGAATATACTGATAGTATCAACAATTGAGCCTGGGGGTGCCTATCGATGAAAATCATCGTCATAAAAATGCCTCGTTTCTTGGGAAGTATCCTGAAAAGAGTCTTTAACATTCATTAAACTGATAGGATCGCTGACAATGCTGCAAAACAAAATCGACAGAAACATTCAATGATAAATCACCGTAAAAAAGCGGGCAATTGCTCATCGAACACCCGATGCACCGTTATTTGTTTTTCGCAAAAGAAAAGCTCTGCCGAATGATGCCCTGGAATACCGAGGCAAGCAAAAACCCCCGGAATAAACCCGGGGGTAATCGTTCTAAGATACTGTTGGACTCGCTGTGCGAAATATTCTCCTAAACGGATTTTTTGTTGGAACGCATGCAGCTTGTGCAGACGAACATTCTTTTGGTTTCACCATCGATCGTCATCTGGACTCTCTTTACATTGGTTTTCCAAGCTGTGTTGGATCTTCTGTGTGAATGGCTGACCTGGATACCAAATTTCTGTCCTCTTTCACATAATTCACATTTTGCCATTGCTACACACCTCCTTATCGTTTTGAATCGGCGCCGGTGCTCCAAGTTCCGGTTTAATGGTAAACCATATGTAAAGCACTGTTCCGTAATCTTCCCTTGTACTGTGCTTCCCACGGAACCACAGCAACTAATATTCTAACACAGTCCCCGGAAAGAATGCAAGCTTTTTTTCAATGGCTTTTATTTGCTTTTATTTACTTTTATTTTCCTCCATCTGGAAGTCATTGAGGGATATCAGCCATTTTCGAATTTTGACAGTACATCAACATCTTGATAGAATATGAGCAAGAAACAGATGCATTTACTTTGTAGGTGGGTAAAACAATGGTTTTCTGCGGAGGAGTTTAATGTTTATATTGGATGAGATCCTTGAAAACTGGATGATAGCAAAACCTTACAGCATATCAGAAGTTGATGTGACCATATGTGTTGACAGACAGCCAAATGCGTGGATAATTAATGAGAACTACATATTAAAGAAGTTTACGAATCCTGATTACATGAAGCGAGGAATAGATATTACAAAGGCGTTAGCCGATGAAGGAATTCCCGTAGCAGTACCTGTTGAAACAAAAGTTCAGACAGATTTTTATGCGGTAAACAATGAATATTACTGTCTGTATCCAAAGCTTAAAGGCAAAGGCCTTAAAGATCATTTTCAGGGAGACTGTCTGAACCGTGCCAAATATCTTGGACAAATTATTGGAGAATTGCATCGTGCCTTTGTTAAGTGTGAGGGCGTCGTTTCAATACATGAAAATAATCTGTTTAAGGATGTGGTGAACTGGGCAATTCCTACCTCGATGGAGTTTGCAGGAGAAACAGGTATTGCGATATGTGATGAACTTATCCGAAACTATCAAAGTGAGTTTAAAGAAATCTATAAACAGCTTCCGCGGCACCTTATTCACCGGGATATGCACGGGGAAAACCTGCTTTTTGAAAATGAAAAGTTGACCGGGTATATAGACTTTGACTTGGGACAGAGAAATGTAAGGATATTTGACCCATGCTATATGGCTACAGGGATTCTGTCAACATGCTTTGATAATGCTGGTAAACGTGAGCAATGGATATCCATATTTAAAAGCATCATTAATGGATACGATTCTGTTTGTGCCTTAAGCCGGGAAGAAAAAAGAGCCCTTATCTTTGTATTGTATTCTATTGAATTCATCTTTATTGCTTTCTTTGCCAGAGACGGATACCCACAGCTGGCTGAGATAAATATCAATATGCTGAATTGGATTTTTGAAAGCAGGAGCAAACTGGAAGTATTATAACCCTAAGGCCATTTTTATGAAAAACTCCACTCATTGCATTTTACTAAAAAATGCGATAGACTTTTTTTAACAAATGCGATGGAAGGGTTGAACCTCTTGGACAAGGATCAAGTAAACCCCATGCTGGCCGTAAACGTTCAGTCGGTTGCACAGGTGGGGAAAGCCCGGGCACAGAAGCTGGGCAAGCTGGGCATCCAAACAATCGGCGATCTTGTCACTTATTATCCCAGGGATTATGAGGACAGAAATCTGGAAAAAAATGCGGATGAACTGGAAGATGGCGATGAATGCGCCGTTACCCTTCAGATCCTTTCGGATATTGTTTTAAGCCGTCCCCGGCGCACCCTTCGAATTTACAAGACCACAGGCCGGGATGACAGCGGTATCGTCACACTTACATGGTTTAACCAGGACTATATTAAGGACTATATTCGTAAGGGTATGGTTTATGTTTTTTTCGGCAAGGTTAAGAAAAAGGGAAGCTTTGTCGAGATGACCAACCCCATCTATGAGCAAGCCGAAGCCATCCGCAAAAAAACCACCGGAATCCAGCCTGTCTATCCGTTAACTGAAGGAATCACCCAGACTTATCTGAGGATGATTGAAAATAACGCGCTGCAAATGGTAGGCGGAAAGCTTTCAGATATCCTTCCGGAGGAACTGAGAAAGCAATATTCATTGGCAGAAATCAATTACTCACTGGAGAAAATCCATTTTCCACAAAATACTGAAGAAGCGGCGCAGGCCAGAAGACGCCTCGTTTTTGAGGAGCTGCTGATGCTGCAGCTGGGGCTGCTTCATCTAAAAAACAGCCAGGTAAAGGTATCCGGAATTCAGTTTGAAAAAAAGCCGGAGATAGTGCAATTTATTGATAAGCTTCCCTACCGGCTGACCGGGGCTCAAAGCAGGGTTTATCAGGAAATTGAAGCCGATATGATCGATAAGAAGCAGATGAACAGGCTTGTTCAGGGTGATGTGGGCTCCGGTAAAACCATCGTTGCAGTAATGGCCATCCTGCTGGCCGCATTAAACCGTTATCAATCAGTGTTTATGGTGCCGACTGAAATCCTTGCAGAGCAGCATTATAAAAGCGTAGTCCCGCTGCTGGAGAGTTATGGCGTGAAAACCGTTCTGTTAACCGGCAGTATATCAAAAAAGGAAAAGGAACGCATTAAGGAATGCATATCTAAGCAGGAGGCTGACCTGATCATCGGTACCCACGCCCTTTTGCAGGAGGATGTTTCCTTTGCGAACCTCGGCCTGGTTGTCACCGATGAGCAGCACCGTTTCGGAGTGAAGCAGCGGGCTATTCTGTCCGCCAAATCAAACCCCGACATCCTGGTGATGACCGCCACCCCCATCCCCAGAACCCTGGCGCTGATCCTGTACGGAGATCTGGACATCTCTATCATCGACGAACTGCCGCCCAACCGCAAACCGATAGAAACATACTCGGTTACCGAAACCATGCGTCAAAGGATTAACGCCTTCATCCGTAAAAAGGCTGCAGAGGGAAGACAAGCCTATATCATATGCCCGCTGGTGGAAGAGTCTGAAGCCATCGAAGCCGAAGCTGCAATGTCTCTGGCCGAGAAGTTGCGGGAAACCGATCTGAAGGGCCTGTCCATCGGTTTAATTCATGGAAAGATGAAGTGGAAGGAAAAAGAAAAGGTTATGCGGGAGTTTTCAGCCGGAAAACTGGATGTGCTCGTTTCCACCACTGTTGTGGAGGTAGGGGTGAATGTGCCGAACGCCAGCGTGATGGTGGTTGAAAATGCCGAAAGGTTTGGCCTGGCCCAGCTGCATCAGCTGCGCGGACGGGTGGGAAGAGGGGAATACCAGTCTTATTGCATTCTGTTCTGCCAAAGCCAAAGTGAAATTGCGAAAAAACGTATGGAGATCATGACGACCTACTCCGATGGTTTCAAGTTGTCGGAAAAAGATATGGAACTCAGAGGCCCGGGAGATATTTTCGGAATCCGTCAGCACGGGCTCCCGGAGTTTAAAATTGCAAACCTTTATCAGGATATGGAGATCCTGAAGGAAGCCCAGGCGGCTGCCGCAGATATCATCAGGCATCAGAAGCTTTCGGGAAGGGAAGATTATAAGAGGCTGCAAACCCAGCTTTTAACCCTGTTCCGCAAAAAGATGCAGGAAGTGGCGTTAAATTAGCGATTATCAAGCGGTGATGCAACTGCAAGCCCATAAATTAAACGATAAAGACTACAAAGGATGTTGGGGAGGAATACTTATTATACGTGTAATTGCTGGCCAGGCGGGAGGCATGAAGCTGAAAACCCCGAAGGGCATGAATACAAGGCCAACAGAGGACAGAGTGAAAGAGTCGCTGTTCAATATTCTTCAGCCATACTTAAGTGGCAGCAGAGTTCTGGATCTGTTTTCAGGAACAGGCGCATTGGCGATTGAAGCCTTAAGCAGGGGTGCCGCCAGTGCTGTTCTTGTGGACGCTGACAGGGGATGCTGTGAAGTAATCAGGGACAATCTTTCACACACTAGGCTTGCGGAGAATGCAACCGTTCATTGCCGCAAGGCGGGAGCTGCGATTCTGGATTTGGGACGAAATGGTGACCAATTTGACATTGTTTTTATGGATCCGCCGTACAGGAAGAATTTTGTACAAGAAACACTACAACTTTTAATGGATAATGATATAATAGTGGATGGAGGCTTGGTGATTACCGAGCATCACAGGGAGGAACCCATACCCGACAGGCTGGGTTGCCTTAAAAAAGCCAGAACGCAGGTATATGGCGAAACCTGTATTACGCTCCTTGTTCGTGAAAGCGGCGGGGATATTCCTGCTGAAACCTGATGTTTTTCCAGGAACCGGCTCGGAAGCTTGGCAGATGTGCTTTTCCGAACGGTCTTGCTGATATCGGGCGGTTTACAAAGGAAAAGTGTTTTCCGGAAAATCGGAAGGAGATGGTAGTCCTTGCGGATTTTTGTTTATCCAGGCAGTTTTGATCCTGTCACCAACGGGCATCTGGACATTATCGACAGAGCCTCCAGAATATGCGACACCCTGGTGGTGGCAGTACTGGTGAACCGAAGCAAAACGCCTGTGTTTTCAATGGAAGAACGTATTTCATTTTTAAAGGAAACATTGAACGACAGGCCCAATATTCAGGTGCTCCCATTTTCAGGCCTGCTGGTGGATTTCATGAAGGAGCAGAGGGCAACAACCGTTATTAAAGGGCTGCGGGCGGTTTCAGACTTTGAATATGAGTTTCAGATGGCTTTGCTGAACAAAAACCTGAACCCTGAAATTGAAACGCTTTTCATGATGACCAACATCAATTACTCGTATCTCAGTTCCAGTGCGGTCAGGGAACTGGCAGCCTACGGGGGCAACATACGCGACTTGGTTCCGGAAGTCATCGTGGATCGAATTTATGATAAGTTTAAACAAAAATGAATCGCATGAGTTTTGGTTTGACACGATCCTTTACATGAAACTTGTTGCAATAAATGAATCACATGAATTTTAACGCGGTAAAATGAATCGAATGAATTTGAGTTTGACGTAATCCATTACATGAAACTTGTTACAATAAATGAATCACATGAATTTTACCAGGGGGAAAAGGAATGGAGATTTTAGCTGTTTTGGAAACACTGGAAGATGCCATTGAAAGAGCCATATCCGTGCCGTTTACAGGTAAATGCATGGTGAACCGGGAGGAGATTCTTGAAATCATTCAGGACATCCGCCTGAAGCTTCCCGACGATTTGAAGCAGGCGAAATGGGTCAGTGAGGAACGCTCCCGCATTCTGGCCGAAGCGCAGCAGGAAGCCGACAATATTGTCAACGGCGCGGAAGGTAAGAT
>JAEZBW010000008.1 GCA_023426765.1 Bacillota bacterium | reverse complement strand
GACAGGAAGGTGTGCACATCTCTGTGCTGGGGTGTTATATTAACCCGGTACATCCGGATATCTATGTCAGAAAGGAAGCATTGGAAAGGTTCAAAGAGTATATCCGGTATGTCAGGGAATTTGGATGCAGTATCGTCGCAACCGAAACGGGTTCATTGAACGCCGATGGATCCTATCATACGGATAACAATTCTCCGAAAGCAGTTGAAACCCTGGTCGAAAGTCTGCAGGAACTGGTCAGTGAGGCTGAAAAATTCGGTGTTTTTGTGTGCCTTGAGGCAGCAACCGTTCACACGGTCTCCACTTCCAAGATCATGAAGAGCGTGATCGACCGGATTCCATCCAACAATCTGCAGGTGCTTTTCGATCCTGCGAATATGATGGATGCTTCAAACATTCACCGTCAGCAGGAGGTTATACAGGAAGCTTTTCAGTTGTTTGGTGATAAGATCATCGTCGTTCACGCAAAGGATTTTGTTTTGGACAACGGAAAAAAGAAGAGCGTCCCCCTCGGGAATGGTTTGATGGATTACCCATTCCTGCTTCAGTTGCTTGCCGATCGGAAGCCCGGAATCGAGATCCTCATGGAGGACACCCGGCCCGAATGGATTGAGCAGGGGAAAAGATACCTCGAAGATCTTTATCGTACTGTTTGAAAGGAATTTTACAGGAACGGCTGAAATGAACGATCGTTGTCAGATGTGTGAATCATTGAAATGGTTCAACAATGACTTAAGGTAATTTGTATGGATAAAAGTAAAAACTCCGGTTTGGTTTGGGTTTCTGATCTTCAGGACGGAACCTATCAGAACCCTGTTCTATATGCCGACTATTCTGATCCCGATGTCATCCGGGTGGGCAGTGACTTCTTTATGGTGGCCTCCAGCTTTAATTATATGCCCGGGCTTCCGGTACTGCACTCCAAAGACCTGGTTCATTGGCAGGTCATCAGTTATGTGGTGCAGCGGCTTCCGTTTGTCGATTATGATCAGCCTGAATACGGAAAGGGAGTATGGGCGCCCAGCATCCGGTTTCATGACGGAAGATTTTGGGTGTTCTTTTCCACACCGGATGAAGGAATTTTCATGGCGACATCTGTAGATCCTTTCAAGGGCTGGGAGCCTTTAACCCATGTGAAGAAAGCAAAGGGCTGGATTGATCCATGCCCTTTCTGGGATGACGATGGAAATGCCTACCTGGTGAATGCTTTTGCCAAAAGCAGAATCGGGTTCAAGAGCATCCTGCATTTCTCCCGCATGAAACCCGATGGAACGGCGCTGCTGGATGAAGGGGTTCATATCTTTGACGGCACGGTGAAGCATCCAACCATCGAAGGGCCCAAAATGTACAAGCGAAATGGGTATTACTATATCTTTGCACCCGCTGGCGGCGTGAAACCCGGCTGGCAGACCGTTTTACGTTCGACGGAGCCTTTCGGGCCCTATGAGGACAGAATTGTTCTGCATCAGGGTGAAACCGACATTAATGGCCCGCATCAGGGCGGATGGGTTGATACCGAAGCCGGTGAGCATTGGTTTATCCATTTTCAGGACAAGGATGCCTATGGACGAATCACGCACCTGCAGCCCCTTCGCTGGGTGGATGACTGGCCAGTTATCGGGGAAGATGTCAATGACGACAACATTGGTGAACCGGTACAACGCTTTAGAAAACCGGAAGTTGCACCATGCCCGGTGATAGTGCCCAAAACCTCTGATGATTTTGACGCAGAGAATCTGGGCCTTCAGTGGCAGTGGAATGCCAATCCTCAGCCGTATTGGTTTTCATTGACGCAAAGGAAGGGCTTTCTGCGGTTATATGCCGGTAAATGGAGCAAGGCAGACAGGCCTTTGCTGTATCATACACCAAACATATTGACGCAGTTATTTCAAGGCCCGGTATTTACCGCAACTGCGAGGCTGGAGTTCTTTCCCGGAGCTGCCGGGGATATGGCCGGGCTTGCCGTACTAGGCAATGAATATGCGGCTGTTGTTATTCAGAAAACACCGGGTGGTAACAGGATTGTCTTCAACCGGGGAACAATGATAGATGAAGAAAGAATAGAAACCGGAATGGAACTGGATCAGGCACCCGGCAGCCTTGTATTTTTCCGTGTGAAGGTGGCGTGTGAAGCGTGCTGTACATTCAGCTACAGTTTTGACGGAGATTGTTTTAAAGAAATAGCAGATTCCTTCAGCGCAGTTCCCGGTGGTTGGGTTGGTGCAAAGCTTGGAGTCTTCGCAAGAAATGCAGTTAACTCAGCAGGTACCGGTTACACCGATATTGACTGGTTTACCGTCGAAAAGTAATGCAGGCCATAAAGGTGGTAAACCCTGGGGATTAATGAGTTCGATCTTCCCTTTGAGGGGATGAAGAATAAGAAAACAAAACTGAACCTGGTTAAACGACTATTTCGAGGTGAGAATATGAAAAAGTTTCAGAACAATTATGGGGTAAGAATGTCAGATTCGGTGATCAGGCGGGATCCGCTTTTGCCCGTGCGATGGTCCTACGATTATGGGGTCGTCTTCAAAGGGATGGAGATGATATGGCATAAAACCGGTGATGACACCTATTACCGGTACATCCACGACAATATGGATATCTATGTGGATTCAAAGGGTTATATTGGCCACTACCAGCCTCATGAATACAACATCGATCACGTGAACAACGGCAAGGTGATCCTGATGCTTTACAAACAAACCCGTCAGGATAAGTATGCGCTGGCTGCAAGCCTGCTGCGCGAACAGCTGCGGCGGCATCCCAGAACCAATGAGGGAGGCTTCTGGCATAAATTCATCTATCCGCACCAAATGTGGCTGGATGGGCTGTACATGGGCTGCCCGTTCTATTGCGAATACGCAAAAATCTTCAACGAACCGGCTATCTTTGATGATGTGGCCCATCAGATACTGCTGATGAATGAAAAGGCGAGGGATCCGATAACCGGACTTTTGTATCATGGTTATGATGAAAGCCGCGGCATGAAATGGGCGGATGACAAAACCGGATGCTCACCGAATTTCTGGGGAAGAGCCATGGGCTGGTATGCGATGGCGATTGTGGATGTGCTGGAAAACTTCCCGGCAGAACACCCAAAACGCGGGGATATTATTTCTGTATTCAGAAATATGGTGGATGCGCTTGCGAAGGTACAGGACAGTGAATCCGGCCTCTGGTGGCAGGTATTGGACCAGGGAGGAAAAGAGGGCAATTATCTGGAAGCATCCTGCTCCTCCATGTTCATTTATGCCGTTGCAAAGGCTATCCGCATGAAGGTGCTGGATGACAGCTGCAGCAGTATTTGTGAAAGAGGATATCAGGGGTTGGTCACCCGCCTTGTACGGGAAAACAACGATGGCCTTTTGGATCTGCTGGATACCTGCCAGGTTGCAGGCCTCGGAAACAACCCATACCGCGACGGTTCCTTTGAATACTATATCAGCGAGCCTCGCATTGTGAATGATTTGAAG
This sequence comes from Bacillota bacterium, assembly GCA_023426765.1. Lineage (GTDB taxonomy): Bacteria > Bacillota > Clostridia > DSM-8532 > DSM-8532 > JAAYJG01. The sequence continues at coordinate 3,444 of JAEZBW010000008.1, read as the reverse complement.
GGTGTAGGTGCTTTCATTCAAGCCTGTGCAGAGATGGAAGAGTGAGCCGGGGATGGAACGGTATATAAATATATCACACAAGATGTGAACACAAAAACAAGGAGTATCATTATGCCACATTCTACAATTTTTAATATAACGGACTATGGAGCCGTTCCCGACGGGAAAACGCTTTGCACCCAGGCATTCGGCAGCGCCATCGAACAATGCCGTGAAGCCGGGGGAGGAACTGTTTACGTTCCGGCAGGCCAGTTTTTAACCGGTCCCATTCGTTTGATCAGCAATATCAATCTCCTCGTGGACGCCGGAGCGGTTTTGCTGTTCAGCCAGGACCCGAAGGATTACCCCATCGTACAATCGCGGTGGGAGGGGGAAGAAAGCGAAGTTTACTCTCCTTTGATTTATGGCAGCAATGTCCGGAATGTTTCGGTAACCGGCCATGGCTTAATGAATGGCCAGGGTGAAACCTGGTGGAAAGGGCATCGGGAACGTACCCTGCACTATCCCAGGCCTCGCTTTATCTGCTTTGAGGACAGCGAGCGCATTTTAATTGAAGGGGTGGAAATCATCAATTCTCCCGCGTGGACCGTCAATCCGATCCGCTGCAACAATGTGACCGTTTCGGGCATCACCATAAAAAACCCGGCGGATTCGCCCAATACCGACGGGATTAATCCCGACTCCTGCAGTAATGTGCACATCTCGAACTGTCATGTGGATGTCGGAGATGACTGCGTAACGCTGAAGTCGGGCGTGGAAACCGGTAAATACCGAATCCCCTGTGAAAACATCACTGTCACGAACTGTACAATGGTTCATGGCCACGGCGGAGTTGTTATCGGCAGTGAAATGAGCGGCAGTATCCGGAATGTGGTCATTTCAAACTGCGTCTTCGAGGGCACAGACCGGGGGATCCGGATAAAGTCCAGACGTGGCCGGGGCGGTGTTGTGGAAGATATCCGGGTGGACAATATCATCATGAAAAACGTCATGTGCCCGCTGGTGATGAATATGTACTATTTCTGCGGCAAGGGCGGAAAGGACGAGATTGTCAGAACAAAGGAGCCACAGCATGTGACCGTAGGAACGCCCGTCTTTCGCAGGATTCATTTGTCCAATGTAACCGCCAGGGAAGCAGGTGCTTCGGCAGGCTTTTTCTTCGGCCTACCCGAAATGCCCATTGAAGACATCAGCTTTCATAATGTCTCCATTCACATGGCCGAGAATGCCAGACCGGATATTCCCGCGATGATGGATGCTCTGGAACCGATGCAGGGCAGGGGAATCTACTGCAGGTTCGTGAACCATGCACTGTTCAGCGATGTCAGGATAACAGGCCACAGGGGAGAAGCATTTGTCATGGAAGATTGCGAAGGCGTCCGGTTAATGGACTGCTCAGAGTAATTTGACGCATTCATGTGTGCAAGCGCTCACAATCAGGATGAAAACAGGAGACCGAACAATTGTCTCCTGTTTTTTTCACTAGAGTTTTTTTACATTCAGTCCCCGGAAAGCATTCAGCGTGGCCAGCACAGACACGCCCACATCGGCAAATATGGCCGCCCACATCGAACTGAGTCCGAATGCGCTAAGTACCAGAACCAGTACTTTTACACCAATAGCAAACACGATGTTCTGCATGGCGATTTTCAGCGTCTTTTTAGATATCTGGATGGCTGTCGAAATTTTGGAGGGTTCATCATTCATGATCACAATGTCGGAGGCTTCAATCGCCGCATCTGATCCCAGACCACCCATCGCGATACCAATATCGGCACGGGCCAAAACCGGAGCGTCATTAATTCCGTCACCGACAAAAGCAAGCTTGCGTCCTGATGACTTTTGGGCAAGAAGTTCTTCCAGCCTGGTCACCTTGTCTTCGGGCAGAAGCCCGGTGTAGACTTTGTCAAAGCCTAGATCTTTGGCAACCTTTTCACCAACAGCCTGGTTGTCGCCGGTCAGCATGACAAGCTGCCGGATGCCCGCTGCCTTCAGATCCCGAATGGCTTTCAGCGAGTCTTCCTTTATCTCATCGGCAATCACAATATGCCCGGCATACAGGTTGTCAACTGCCACATGGACAACCGTACCAGCCGGTTGCTCTGAATGGAGTTCTATAGAGAATCTATCCATTAATCTACGGTTCCCCGCCAAAACTCTTTTCCCGTCTACAGTTGTATGGACACCGTGCCCGGAGATTTCCTCCATTCCGGTAATGCGAGTATTGTCCAGGGCTTTCCCATATGCGCGTTTCAGGGATAGAGAGATGGGATGATTAGAATAGCTTTCAGCCAGAACGGCCATCTCCAGCAGCGTTTCCACTGTAAACCCCGGTACGGGTTGGATGTCCTGTACATTGAAAACCCCTTTTGTCAGGGTTCCAGTTTTATCAAAAACAATCGTATCGGTTTTTGCCAGTGCTTCAAGATAATTGCCTCCCTTAACCAGGATACCTTTTCGGGAAGCCCCGCCGATTCCGCCAAAAAAGCTTAACGGGATCGAGATTACCAGCGCACATGGGCAGGAAACCACGAGGAAGGTCAACCCGCGATACAGCCAGTCACTGAAGGCTGCACCCTGAAAGATGAGGGGTGGTATAACCGCAAGCGCTGCGGCAATCGAAACAACAATCGGTGTATAAAGCCGGGCAAACTTTGTGATGAATTGCTCGGATCTGGATTTCCGGCTGCCTGCGTTTTCAACAAGGTCTAGAATCCGGTTTACGGTGGATTCTCCGAACTCTCGCACAACCTCCACAACCAGAACACCATTCATGTTCACACATCCGCTTAAAACATCATTCCCGGCTTCTACCACACGGGGAACGGATTCCCCGGTCAATGCCGATGTATCCAGCATGGAGGTGCCCTCAAGGACTTTTCCGTCCAGTGGTACCCTTTCGCCTGCTTTTACAATAATAACGTCTCCAACCTGAACCTCATCCGGATCAACCCGCACAATGTCGTCACCACGCCGGACATTGGCGTAATCCGGCCGGATATTCATCAGATCCGCGATTGACCGCCTTGATTTGTCGACGGCGTAGCTTTGGAACAGTTCCCCGGTTTGATAAAACAGCATTACGGCCACGCCTTCCGGGTGTTCTCCGATTAAAAACGCCCCGATGGAAGCAATGCTCATCAGAAAGTTTTCATCGAAAACCTGGCCTTTCAGGATATTTTTCACTGCCTGCAGCACCAGATCCCCACCAGTGACAGCATAGCTTATGATAAATATGACAAGCCGAACCACTTCATTTTCTCCGGGTACGATAAATGCTGCGGCGAACAGTACCGCACCTAAGATAATCTGCCAAAGCCGTCTTTTCATAACTGTAACCTACGCTTTCCTCATTTTAACCTGAGATTCAATGCTTTGAACGGTTTTTTCGGCCTGTCGGATGATCTCCGGCATTTTTTCGTCGTCCCCTTCAATGACAAGCTT
>JAEZBW010000005.1 GCA_023426765.1 Bacillota bacterium | reverse complement strand
CTTATGTGGAAGATGTATCAAAATGGTATGTCAGAATCAACAGGAAACGATTCTGGAAGCAGGAGCAGTCGGAGAACAAGCAGGCCGCATATTGGTGTTTGTATCAGGCATTGAAGGCAGCATTACAGGTGATGGCTCCTGTCATCCCGTTCGGTACGGAATATCTGTGGCAGCATATGGTCAGGTTTTTGGAGAGCGATTGTGAAGAATCGGTTCATCTAAGCCGATGGCCTGGTGCTTTGATGACGGATGACGAGAGCACCATCCTGGAGCAGACCGAACTGGTCAGGGATGTGATTGGAATTGCCCTGAAAATCAGAAATGAAAAACAGTTGAAGGTAAAGCAGCCGTTGTCCGGCATGTTTATCGTTGCAGAGAAGGACAAACAGGAGATTGTCAGGAAGATGCCCGGGATTGTCCTGGAAGAACTGAATGTCAAAAGTGTTGTTTTCATGGATGATGAAAGCAGCCTGAATAGCAAATATCTGACATTGAACCTGAAAAAAGCCGGAAGTCTACTAAAAGATAAGGTTCAGGTGCTATTAAAGCATCTTGATAAGGTATCTGCAGAGGATATGGAGGAAATGGTTACCCAGTTTCATGAAGGAGGATCTGTAAAGGTTCCCGGATGGTCAGAACCTGTTCCCAACGAGTTCTTCCTGGAAAGCGCCAGATGTAAAAGCAACATTGCTTTGGCGAGGGATAGAGGGATTACAGTAGCGCTGGATATCAACCTGACAGAAGAACTTATCCAGGAAGGCCTTTATCGTGATTTGCTGCGGAATTGCCAGCTGCTGCGCAAAGAGGCCGGCTTGAAGGTTGACCAGCGCATCCGCCTGAGTATAAGCCATGGGGACAGGTACCTTGGCTCAAAAGGGGGAGATGTTCCAAACAGGCTTCAGGCAATGTTGGAGAAGTATAGTGCTGGCATCGCTGAGGAAACCCTTGCATCTGAGTTGGTCGAGGAGCTATCCAACCCTGTTATCTCCAAAGAAATAACTGTGGGTGATCATACGGTAATCGTTCAAATAGGCTTAGTATAGCGAGAATAGGGGAACAATTCAAGTTCAGCAGACATGAATTGTTCCCCTATTCAGTTTCATTAAGTATCAGTATAAAGGGGTGTTTCTGGATTCCTAAATACTTCATTACGTGTAATAACGTAATAACATTATGACGTAAAAACAACCTATATAACGGAAAGCTTTGACAAAGATTTGCAATTCAATTATAATGATGCAGGGAACAAATGTTCTTCGAAAGATAATATTCAAATCCGAGTTCCTAAGTTTTCAAAATCAGGCAGGAAGCTTGCCGGGGGAGGTTGAATGCATGAATAAACAAACCATCGAACTGTCTCGTTTCTTACAGAAGGGACAAGTTGTTTGCAAGGTTGAAAACAATTTGCTTCACATGACGACAAATCGTGCAATACCCACCCAGCGCTTCGACCGTGAGCATCTTTCGATTGTATCTTATATCCATCTCTCAGAGAAATTCAAACTGCCCGTGCGAATTGATATCACTGTAAAAATAGATGCGCCAGGCTTGTATGTGCTCTTTGGAAAGGGTCATGTCAATTTCGGTACTTTGTGTTTTGATAACAGGAGGATCGATGACATCGTCTCCCCAACCAGAAAAACAGCATTTTTTCATAATGATATGCCCTTGAATGAATTCACTGAACTCTCACTGATATATGATTTAAACGAGATGCAAATTCTGATCGAAGGTGAAGAAAGGTACTACTCCAAGAGTGAAAGATATATGAAAGCACGGGAACTCACACGATACCGTTTGGACGAAAAAAGTAAAGCAGTCTGCCATGGTAAACTGAAATTTACAATGAACGCATCCGGTTTTGAGGATGCTCGTATATTTATCAATGAGATCAATGCTTTGAAACAGGAACTGCAACCGGGAATGTAACAGAGGTTAACCGAAATAATGGAGTGAATGGTATGACAACCGAAGAAATTATAAACTATTGTCTGACCAAACCTGGTGCTTATATTGATTTTCCTTTCGGGGACATTCCGGTTTGCGTGAAGGTTGGGAGCAGGCTGTTTGCACAGTTGTACCCCAAGCAGGATGATTTCAAGATCACACTGAACTGTGACAGGGTCATTGGAGAAATGTACCGGAATTCATACCCGGGTGCGGTTACCCGGGGTTATCATTGTCCGCCGGCGCAGCAGCCATACTTTAATACCGTCCGATTAAGCGGGGTTGTTCCGGAGGATGAATTGAAGGAAATGATCGATCATTCCTATGCAACCGTTGTAAAAAAGCTGCCAAAACAGTTGCAGCATGAGCTGAGGGGCGGAATTGAATGATTTCATTGGTTCTTATCCCCTGAAGCTTTGTATATAGAACATGCGGCATTCAATGAAAATGGAGGAGCAAACAATGAAAGATGCGGTATTGTTAGTCGTGGACGTCCAAACCTGGCTGGTTCAACAGCATCCATACAACGAAAGAAATGTCATACGGAACATTCAGCACCTGCTCGCCTGCTGCCGGGAAAAGGGCATCGATGTTGTTTATGTACGACATGACGACGGTCCCGGCAGTGATTTGGAGCGCAACACCGATGGGTGGCAGATCTATCATGAAATTGTCCCGCAAGGCGATCGCGTTTTTGATAAGGAATACAACAGCGATTTTCGGCATACTGGTTTGAAAGAGTACCTGGACGGCAGGAATATTCAAAACATTATTCTGGTTGGAATGCAAACCGAGTACTGCATCGATGCCACCTTGAAAGCAGCCTTTGAATATGGGTACAAGATCATCATTCCGGAAGAAACCAACACCACCTTCGACAATGAATATCTGGATGCAAAAACCCTATACGAGTTCTACCATTATCAAATATGGAAGGATCGGTTTGCCAAGGTGCTGCCGATAGCGACGGTTGAACAGATGTTGCTGGAATGATATAATGGAAAATAATGTGAGGAGGAATGAAGAATGGCAAAAATATTCAACGCAAAAAAAATGGATTTTGAACTGAGAAGTTCACCAATTCCCGAGTTTTGCTGGCATACCAGCCCCAATCTGTCGGAGCTGGCCCAGTCCAAAGTCCTGAATTTTCAGATCCGTTCACTCGATCCCGGGAAATTCTCCTATCCCTATCACTCCCACAGAAATGCGGAGGAAATGTTTGTTATCTTTTCAGGAAGCGCTACGCTTAGAACTCCTGATGGGTACACAGAATTACACGAAGGAGATATAGTGTTTTTTGAAATGGGAGCGAAAGGGGCCCACCAGTTGTACAACCATACCGATCAGCCCTGCAGGTTTTTGGACATACGAACTGACCTCGGGCTGGATGTATGCGATTATCCCGATTCCGGAAAGGTCAACATTCTGCCTCCCAGAGAAATCTATCAAGCTGATTCCAGGGTGGATTATTGTAAGGGAGAGGAAAACGTCAGCGAAAAATGGCCTGAAACAATTATCAAGAAGAAAAAAGCAGACGAGTGATAACTGTTCATATTTCTACATGGTGCAGTGACTTTGCAATTTTATTTTTAGAAGGGAAAGCTTTAACTATAAAAAGAGTTTTAAAGTGAATAACTTGATAGAACAGAAGGGTATTGCATAATTATGCGTATAAATGTATAATTATGCATATTCTTTTTTCGGGAGCTCACTGGCATGAAGATAAATTATGAAAAAGAGGAGATAACAATGATACAGCTCATTGAAGAATTATCGATGAATGCATGGCCGTCCCTGCAGACCTGCTTTTATGACGGTTGGGTGCTGCGTTTTGCAGATGGGTATACGAAAAGATCCAATTCCATTATTCCTGTTTACAAATCAACGATAGAACCTGAAGTTAAGATCGAATTCTGTGAAAAGAAGTATGCGTCACAGGGCCTGCCGACAATATTCAAACTGACGGAGAACAGCAATCCTCAAGGGCTGGATGATATTCTTGAATGCAGAGGCTATCAAAAGCTGTACGAAACAGCGGTCAGGCTTTTGGACCTGACGAAATATACATCCAACAAACCGAAGGATGTAGTCATCGAAGATAAATTCAACGAGCGCTGGATCAATGGCTTTTTCCAATGTTCCGGTTTGTCTGATCCAAAACTTCAGACTACTGCAAGGCATATACTGGCCAATATTCGTACAGAAGTGATTTGCGTAGCAAAAACAGCGGGAGAGCGCATCGTTGGCTGTGGTTTTGGTGTAGTGGAAAGAGGATTTGTGGGAATTTTTGATATCGTGGTAGCCAGGGATTATCGCAGGAACGGGTATGGGCTGGATATTATGAATGGCATTCTGACACAAGCCAGAGATTTGAGTGTACAAACTTCATACCTGCAAGTAGTTGTTGGCAATACGCCGGCAGAAAATTTATACACAAAGCTGGGTTACAAGGAAGAATACCGGTATTGGTACAGAAAAAAGAATTAGAGTACAATTTTGTTATCGGACAAGCAGTTTGTCATTAGGTTAGCCAAAATAAATAGCAGGGCAAACG
>JAEZBW010000733.1 GCA_023426765.1 Bacillota bacterium | reverse complement strand
TATATGGCAGTAGCCATTTGGATTTTTGTCCAGATACCGCTGATGGTATTCCTCAGCAGGACTGTAGTTTTCCAGTGGTTTAACCTCTATAGCGATTGGTTTTTCGTATTTTTGCTGCAGGGTACGGATGGATTTCTCGATTACCGGCAGATCTCTATCATCAATATAGTAAATGCCTGTTCTGTATTGCATGCCGGTATCCCCTCCCTGACGATTCACCGATGTCGGGTCAATGGATTCATAGAAAAGACCAAGCAGGCGATCCAGACTGATTACACCGGGGTCATACACCACCTTGACGGTTTCGGCATGACCGGTATTATCATGGCAAACCTGCTGATAAGTGGGGTTTATGGTTTTTCCGTTGGCATAACCAACCTGAGTGTTTTCCACCCCGTTGATCAGGGACAGGTATTTTTCTGTTCCCCAGAAGCATCCCCCGGCCAGATATATTTCAGAAGACATCTATATCCGTTACGCAAATAACAGGGATTTGCGCAACTCCCCCCTTTGCAACTCATATTCTCTTTTCTATCATACCACCTTCTTTTGATTTTATGAACACGAAATGGTGCAATTACGGTATTGAGGGGAAATATGCAGCGTATAATCATTACTTATGTCATAACAAACCTCGGTACTCCTCCCCTAAACAAACATTTAAAATGGAAGTATCCTGAAATCATCACAGCGGAGGTTCTTTCCCATGAAACCTAAGGTAATCGGTACCCGCCAACACGTGTTTTTTTCCTTAGGCTAAGATACACTATAGAGGTGTGGGACATCCTGGCCTCGTTATATAAACCGCGTATCGTTTTTAGCCAGCATTTCAATCACTTCCGTATCAGCAGGGCAAAAGTCGTACTTTGATAATTCGCCCGGTGCAACCCATCGCACTTGTAAATGAACCCTTGGGGTTATATCACCTGATATAATTTGCGCAGTAAAAAATGTAAATGCTATCTTTTTGTCAGGGTATTGGTAGGTGGTTTCAGCAAATATGCTTCCTGTTGCTATCCTGATCCCCAGCTCTTCTTCGCATTCCCGGATAAGACACTCTTCCTTCGATTCGCCGGGTTCCAGCTTTCCGCCTGGAAATTCCCACAGAAATGCGCAGTTACCGCCCGCTCCTCGCTGGCAGATCAGTATTTTATCCTCTTGTTTTATGATTGCGGCCATTACCTTCAGCATTTTTTCCCTTCCTATCTGAACGATAAATTATGATTTTGGTTTTCTGAAATCATAAATAGTTCTTTGATTTCCTCCAGCGTAAATTCTGATTCTTTCGCACTTTTAATAAAGTTGATTTTATTGATAATTTCATCATGGTATATCCTGTAACCTTTTTCAGTCCTTTCAGGTGGATTGATAAGCCGGATTTTTTCATAATACCTTAATGTCTCTATATGAATATTTGTTTTATCTGCAACCTGTTTTCTCAAATATCCAGTCATATCAACCCTCCTAAAGCTTAGGCCATGGGGACAGGTACCTTGGCTTATTTGAGCCAAGGTACCTGTCCCCATGGCTCAGACATTCCCCACATATACATATCTCAGGTGTCTGCTTGCCACGTCTGCCAAACGATATAACGTATCCACCGGAGTGGGGCCTCTGTCCTGCATTTCAAACCTTGGGAAAAATCTTGAGATGTGATAAGGTATCCTGGGGTTTACCGATGCAAGCCAAGAAGACAGCTGCTCCATCTCTTCATCCGTATCATTCTCTCCAGGGATGACAAGAGTTGTGACCTCCACATGGCATACCTTTGATGCCAGAGATATGGAGTTCTTTACGGTTTCCAGATCTCCGCGCATTTTGTGATAAAACCTTTCAGTAAATGCCTTCAGATCAATATTCATGGCATCGATGACAGGCAGCAGCTCTGTCAGTGGTTCACTGCAAATATACCCATTTGTGACTACAACATTTATCAGTCCATTATCCCTGGCAAGCACAGCACAATCCCGCACAAATTCATAACTGACGAGAGGCTCGTTATAGGTGTAGGCAATGCCAATGTTTCCTCTGTTTCTGGTTTTTAAAGCATAATCCACAAGCTTCTCAGGCATGACCTTGTCGGTAAGAATTGTTTCCCTGCCGGCCATGGAGATTTCACTGTTCTGGCAAAACAGGCAGCGCAGGTTACACCCATAGCTTCCCACCGAAAGGATATTGCTGCCTGGGCGAAAACGGTGCAGCGGTTTCTTTTCAATCGGATCCAATGCCATAGCGGTCAGGCTTCCGTAATTTTCGCAGGTGACCGTTCCCGAGATGTTCATTCGGGCACGGCAAAGACCTCTTTGCCCCTCTTCCAGAGAACAATGGTGCGGGCAGATTCTGCATTCAACCTTCATTTGTGACGCACCACCTCAAACCTTTCCATCGAGTACGGCTGACCCGGACGGATGCCTGCCTTCTCCAGAGCGATTTCAACCTGCTGCCGGGGAGTGTCGATTGTCTCCAGGTTTGGAAGCAGCAGACCCCGCCTGTGTCCATTGGTTACGATGACACCATATCTTTTCACATCCAATTCATCCATGGACTGGATGGGTTCCGCCTCTGAGAGGACATCTACACTGTAAACCAGTTCTGGAAGTTCTGACTTTGTAACCTCCGGAAACCTGGGATCTTCGGTTCCGGCGCTTACCGCGTTACGCAGTATTTCCTGCGCAATGCTTTTTGTAACAGGGCTGATTGTACCAATACAACCCCTTAAATGTCCATGCTTTTTCAACGAGACAAAAACACCTGCCCGGCGGGTTAGCATCTCATTGGGTAAATTGTCGGGCAGAGCAGCCATTTCTCCTGTTTTCACAAAGGTTTCAAGGGACAGCCTTGCCAGCTTGACATAAGCGTCTTCTTTTGATTTGATCCCGCTAAGCCTTTCCTGTTCCCTGCTGATAAAAATTTCATCGAATTTTCGGTTCGGATCCTCCCCGGTAACCTCAAAAGAGGCAACACCATAGCCCACTCCGAAGGTTCCCTCGTAGGACAAAAGCTCCGGCATCACCGCTTTTCCATCCAGAGCCCCCGCCATAATAATAAAGGAGCGCAGCCCGCACTCGGCGGCACTGTCGCAGAAGGATTGCTGAAAGCTTAAAAAGGCCAAAAAATCGGCTTTTTCCATGGCTTCTGTCACCTTCATATCGAACTCGGGGCCATCGGGAACGAAGCCGTAAGGCCCCTCCTCCAGCAGTTTATGGGACAAATCTCCGCTGGCAACAAAAACAGCTTTTCTGCCCAGGCGTTCAACCACCCTTGCAATCAAGGTGCCAAAACGATAATGCTCCAGGGGATTTAACCCTGAAAGACCAATGCGGATCAGCCTGTAGTCCTTATAAAATTGATTGATAAAATATAACGGGATCAGCGTGCCATGATCCAGCACCTTTTCACGCTCACCCATGGTTCCGGCATGAATGCCTGCATTTTCGGCTTCTTCGGAGATCGCCTGCACCAGTTCGCTATCGTATTCAACTTCAACAGAAAAACCGGAGGCTCCAAATTTGCGTAAATCACCCTTTGCTCCCTTTCCGGGAGAAATATGAAAATAATCCGCGTAGAGGGTTGTATGCGGAGAGGTGAGAATAATGACTTCGGGCTTCAAAGCAGCGATTCTTCTGGCAACCTTCTCATAAGCATCAATGGTTTTCCGGATTTTTTCCTCCTCTCCGTGCCCAACCTGGGGCAGAATAATTGGAGGATGCGGTACAATAAATGCTCCGGCAATGGACATTTTTATCCCTCCCTGTTAGACAGCTTTAGTTCAACAATTCAACAAGCAGCCTGCAATGCTTGTCACCTTTAAGAATGGATTCCAGCAGCTGCACCCACAGTTTTCCCCTTTAAATACTTTTCATTTCAGCCACAATGTTCTTTTTTTCAGCTTCATCAATGGACCAAACTTTTTCCAGTTACTCCAATTGTACCACAAATCCATCTGAATTGATCTTTACATTGATTTTTCCTGGCCGGGATACTATAATAAAAGCGATATCATTATCGCCAGTACAGGGAGAGATAAACCATGAAATGGTGTTCATCCGTTGTACCGGCAGGGTGCTGTGGCCTGCGCTCCTGACAGTGACCGTTTGGTCGTGGATCAAAGTGCATAAGATCGGTGATGCATTGTCCGGAGCCGAAAAAGTCCAAGTAACCGATGCCGGGAATGAGTTAAAAAGGGTAGAATTTGCTGTGAACGGTTTGTTATTGTCACAGTATGATCAAGTATGTCCTGACGCGGGTTTTGCTGCCCAAAGAAGGGTTTATGCTTATTTCTTCTTATCCCTTTGAATGATTTCCGGCATTGAAACAGAAAAACTGTTTATCGGTTGTTGGTTTTTGCAAACAGCTACAGCTGCATGTTTAAACATGTGCGTACTGTTAAGAAGCGTTAAGCTGCGGATATGTATGAATGCCGCAGCTTTTATTGTTGGTATCGTTCAATAAAATGAACTGAAGTTCAGTAGCTGCGGAGCATGTTCGCAGCTTTTTTTATGAACATTGGAATGAAGTTTAAATCTGAATGGATATGAAGAATCCCCTGGCTGCGGATACATACCGGGGGATATATAGGCCGGCATACAGGATTTGCCGGATGGAGGAGAAAACAATGAGCTTATTGGTTTTACACAATATCACAAAAGAATATCGTAATCAAAATGTTTTAAATGGGGTGAGCCTGCGTGTTGAAAGAGGAGAGCGGGTTGCACTGATAGGCCCCAATGGAGCCGGAAAAACTACCCTGCTTCGGATTATTGGCGGGTTTGAAACCTGTGACAGCGGCAGTATATCCACTGCAAGGGGAACTAAAGTGGGTTACCTTTCGCAGAACCTGAAGGATATGGATCCCGAAGGAAGGATATTTCGTGAAACAGCCCTGTATCATGAGGAGATCAGCCGCCTGGAACAGAAAATCCGCAGGCTTGAAGCCGAAATGTCCAGCCCTGAACGGATGAATAACCCTGATGCATACCAGCAGATCGTCAGGGAGTATGACAAAACCCTTCAACGTTATGAAAGCATGGATGGTTATACGATAGAGTCCAAAATTAAAGCGATGCTGCTGGGCCTGGGACTAAAGGAAGAGACGCTGACACTGCCGGTGGAGCAATTAAGCGGCGGTGAGAAGATGCGCGCGGTGTTCGCCCGCATTTTACTGGATGAACCGGATTTGCTGATTCTGGATGAACCGACAAACCACCTGGATATCTCTGCAACCGAATGGCTGGAAAGCTTTCTGAAAAAGTTCTCCGGCGGCGTTCTGATCGTTTCCCACGATCGCTATTTTCTGGACCAGGTAGCCACGCGCGTGGCTGAGTTGGTAAACGGAACCGTGACCGAAAGGAGCGGCAACTATACTACCTTTGCCGAGCAAAAAGCACGAATGACGGAGTTTGCAAAAAAGGAAGAGTTCCGGCTGCGGCAGGAAATCCGTCGAGAGGCCTCCATCGCCGAAAAGCTGAAGGGTGATCGCAAAATAAGTGCGTGGAAAAGCAGGCTGAAATCTGTGGAACGACTGAAAAAAGAGCTTTCTGTCAATGTAAAGGAAATGCGGCAGCAAAATCACCTTTACCATAAGTCCGGCCCGGCCATCCGTTTTGACAATGCCAGGCACTTAAGTGCGCAAATTGCCGAAGCCGCGAACTTCTCAAAAAGCTTCGGGGATCATATCCTGTTCCGGAATGTCAGCTTTAAAATACTGGGTGGTGAAAAGGTGGGAATCATCGGGCCAAACGGGTGCGGTAAGACAACCCTGATTAACATCCTGCTTGGGAATGACAGTGAATACGGAGGATATGCCCGTCTTGGCGAGTGGGTACGGTATGGTTACCTTGGACAGGAGATTGATTTCGCCGACGAAAGCCTGACGGTATTGGAAGAACTGTTGAACGCAAAAGAAATGCCTTTGGAAGATGCCAGGAACTACCTGGCCGGTTTCCAATTCTACGGTGATGAGATAGACAAGCGGATTGAAGTATTAAGCGGCGGAGAAAGAGTCCGTTTGTATATGGGATGCTTAATGCTGGAGCAACCCGACTGTTTAATCATGGACGAACCCACAAACCATCTGGATATGGCCGCCCGGGACGCCCTGGAAGCTGCTTTGCTGAAGTTTAAGGGTACCGTGATCGCCATATCCCATGATCGTTATTTCCTGACCCGCTGCGTGAACAGGATCTTTGAGTTTTCAAACCGAACCATGGAACTCTATGAAGGGAATTATGAGGATTATCGGCGGGTGAAAAGCACAGCCCTGGAAACGCAGCAAGAGATAAAAAAGCAGGAAGCATCCAGGAAAACCAGAGAAACTGTTAAAAAAGAAGCTGAACCACCAAAACCCGATGTGAGGGAAATTGAGAAAACCGTCGCTGATCTGGAGAGAAGGAAGCGAGAACTGGAGGAGTCCTTTGGTGCGGAAACACCGCCTGAAGCGTACGTGGAGTATGACCGGATCCTTCGGGAGATTGAACAGCATTATCAGGTGTATATCCGAAACTCTCAATGAACCGGCAGGGACCTGTTTCTCCGATAAAAAATGAGTGTTAATACACAATGCTGCTCTAAACAACAAATATGGGTGAAAACCTTGCTGTGGTGTGCAGGTTCTGCTAAAACAAAACCTGCCGTTGCAGTAACAGTGTGCTGCGATTGCAAGCGATCGCTTCCATTGTTATGATAAATAGTAAAGATACGGCAGGTTTCTTGGTGGTAACATAAATCAGGACAGATGGATATCCCACCAGGAAGCTTGTGAACGACATGGGTATTTTTATGAGGAGAGAACAGCGCATGCCAAAAAAAGCGCCGCTGACCGCTATTACCGGTTTTCGTGTAGGCTATAAGGCTGTTGCAGGCACGGATTATCGCATGGCTCATCTGGATCGCAGCGCAATTCTCTGGCACAAAATAACATCTTTGTCTGTAGATGATAACGGTTTGATTACTGTTTGCAGCAACACAAGCGATGTTATCACTATCTGCTGCACGCCCGAAAACAGGGAAGCAGTATTGCAGTTTGTTTCGATAAAACGTCAGGAACACCCTCCCGTCGCCGATGCGGAATATAAAGCCGCAGCCTGGATTTGCTGGCGTGATGACGATGATTGGGGCGATGCTGAAACGTTGCTGGATATGGTCAATGGAGAATTGGAAACAGAACGCTTCATCGAACCGGAAGTATTAAAAGAAACAAAAATTACTGTTGCCCATGAACACGGCATTCCCCCTGTGCCGCCTAAACCTGCTGCTCCTTTAAGACCAAAGTTCTGCAGAAACTGCGGTAACAGGGTTTTATGAGGATGCCTCTTCTCCATCCTGTTACCCAGATGGATTATTCTGTACTGTTATTGATCAGTGAAGGTGCATTCTTATATTCGCTGATAGACACGCCTGTATATTTTGTGACGTACTCCCACCACCTAAGAGGTGGGGGCTTCTTGGGACGTATCGGCTAACGTCGATATAATTGCTATCCCCATTCGTCCAATGGTTCTTGATATTTTATGTTATCCCGAGTATACGACAACCCTCAATTTTGATATTGATGGCTGCGTTTTTATCGCGATCCTGTATGGTGTTACATTT
>JAEZBW010000168.1 GCA_023426765.1 Bacillota bacterium | reverse complement strand
TTTTTCCCCTTGATATCACTAATAGGGAGGATGTTATCTCGGTTCCTGTAAAGCGTGACACCCTTTTGAAGAATCTCGGCACGGAAATCCACATATTTTTCATTCCGGAACAATTCCTTCCTCACATCAGCCGGGGCCGGGAGGCCTTTTGTCAGATTCAGCCCAAGCCTTTCCTTCGCCTGCAGCACATGCAGCACGGCATCGTCCAGCCTATCCATGGACAGGCTTCCGGAACGGACTGCGTTCAGAACGGCATTTACTTCATTCTCGCAGCCGCCCGCGAACACGAGCAAGGAATCACAGCCTGCCTGCAGGCATTTCACGACTCTTTCTTCTTTCGTATAATGGGAGGTGATTCCGCCCATATCAAGGGCATCGGTGATGATCAGGCCTTTATAACCAAGCTTTTCTCTCAATAGACCTGTAACAACCTCGTGGGAAGCGGAAGATGGCACAAGCCTGCCGTTCCTGGGGTTGATTTCAGTGGTGTAGGCCGGAACCTCCAGATGGGCAACCATGACGCAGCCCACATTGGTTTCTTCAAACACCCTGCGGTAAGCTTCCAGATAGGTACTTTCCATTTCTTCTTTAGAAAACGGAAGGATGGGTGCCATGATGTGTTGATCCATCCCGGTGCCGCCATTGCCGGGGAAGTGCTTGACGCACGCCAGCATGCCGTTTTCCTCCAGGCCTTTAATTTGAGCAGTGGCAAGTGATGTTACCCTGTTTACATCTTCACCATACGCGCGGATATTTACATCAGGGTTTTCAGGGTGGGAATTCAAATCCAGCAAAGGGCTGAAGGTAACGGTGACACCGGCGGCCCTTCCCTGTCTTGCAATAATTTCGCCGATTTTATACTCGGTGTGTTCATCTCCGGAGCCGCCGCGAACCATCTGCCGGGGCATTCTGAAGCCGTCCTTGATGGTCCAGCCCGTGCCCACCTCATAATCTGCAGCGATCAGCAGCGGAATATTCACAAATTTCTGATAAACGTCAATGACTTCGGACAACCTGTCCTGAAGCACATGAAACTGAAAAACACCGCCAAGCTTCAGCCTGTGAATCTGTTCCAGCATTTTTTCCACGGTTGTTTCATCGAATGAGAACTGAGACAGAATGAAAACCTGCCCCGCTTTTTCTTCCAATGTCATTTTCTCAAGGGTTTGCTGCGCCCAGCTTTTCATCATTTGATCTCCTCTTTTCCTCTTATGAAACTGCTTTAATGACCTCCGTTCTCAAGCGAGGGGAGGTTTATAAGATAACATCTGTTCCCCGGGAAACCAAAGCCTGTGGTTTCATTCCAGTATTAATGTTTTCAAGACCAAGCCATAAGTAATCATCGGAATATCTATTGATTTTTTTAACCATTATCAGCAGGATGTCTGCGTATCCCCACTTGACACGTCTTTTTCAGGAATATGATAACTGGATGAAAAGAAACCGATAATATTATATGTGAGAAGTAAATACAGACCTTAACAAAAAAAATATCTTGCAAAAGGCAGGGATTAAAATGCAGGTTATACAGGGCGGAATTGTTTTTATAGACAGTAAGTTGAAGGAAGGCATCACCCTTCTGATTGATCAGGGCAAAATACTTGGTATAACAGACGGGGACAGCCTTCCGGACGGTGAAATTATTGATGCGGGCGGGAATTTCGTGACACCCGGATTCATCGACATACACATGCATGGCTGTAATGGGGCAGACACCATGGATGGAACAGCGGAGGCGATACAGACATTGTCCTCATTCTGGCCTGTCCATGGTACCACTTCCATTTTGCCAACCACCATGACCGCAGCTGCGGAAAGCATTCAAAAAAGCATATCTGCGGTTTGTGAGGCGATGAAAATGCCTTCAGGCGCAGACATCCTGGGTATCAACCTGGAAGGCCCTTTTCTGTGCCCCAGGGCAAAAGGCGCACATATGGAAGAATTGATCGTAAATCCTTCCATTTCCTTTTATGAATCCATTTTAACCGAAAGATCGGATATTGTTAAAATTGTTACCGTAGCACCCGATGCTCCCGGTGCTGAAGAACTAATCCGATATCTTGCAGACAGGGGAGTTATTGCTTCCATAGGTCATACCAAAGCTACTTATGAGCAATGCCAGGCTGCGATTCAAAGCGGAGCGAGGCATTGCACCCATTTCTATAATGCCATGTCACCGTTGAACCACAGGGAACCGGGGGCAGTCGGCGCCATCCTGGAAAACCAGGAGATCACCATTGAACTGATTGCCGACCTGATTCATGTGCACCCAACCGCATTAAAACTGGCATGCGGGCTGAAAGGCCCGGCAAGTGTTGCACTGATAACCGATGCGACCGTTGCGACCGGCCTTAAGGACGGGAAATACATTTGCGGAGGGTTGGAGGTAAGTGTTCGGGAGGGTTCTGTACGGCTATCGGATGGCACGCTGGCAGGAAGCATACTCACTTTGGATCAGGCGCTACGGAATATGGCTAAGATAGGGGTTCCCCTGGAAAGCTGCATCCCGATGCTGACTGAAACACCTGCCCGAGTTGCTGGCGCCGGCAGTTTTAAAGGGAGGATTGCCAAAGGTTATGATGCTGATTTGGTCATTCTGGATAAAAACCTTACAGTAAAGGGGACAATGGTCAAAGGAAGGTGTGTATACGGTTTCTAGGGGTGGTTCACGATTAGAAAACCGGTATCCATTTATGAGTATAGGGTGAGAGACCGTTTCGTTATTTGAATTGGAAATCTTCTGTTCTCATAATATCGAACCACATGTTGAATAGTTTTGTGACAGCATTGAGAAAAATAAACCCTGTGTGGGTTTATTTTTTTGTTCTGCGAACAACCCTGAGAAGTTCAGGGTTCAGCCTCGGACACCTGCCCGGCGGAGGGAAGTCATGCCTATTGTTGTCGTTGTAATCATCCGATCCATTATCGGGTTCTTTCTATTATTACTGCTGGTGAAGATGGTGGGTAAACAGCAGGTAACACAGCTGACCTATTTTGACTATGTCGTTGGAATCACTATTGGATCCATCGCATCAACCCTTTCGGTTCAGGTGAATGAGAATTCCTGGGCAACGATGGCCGGCATGGCAGTATGGGCATTCCTGGCCTTGCTGCTGGCCTTTCTTGGATTGAAGTCACCGGCGCTGAGGAAAATTTTTGAGGGGGTTGCTCAGCCGGTCATCCAAAATGGAAAGGTTCAAATAGAAATATTAAGGCAAAACAAAATATCAATGGAAGAGCTGATGTCCATGCTGCGGTCAAAGGATGTATTCAATGTGGAGGATGTGGAGTTCGCGGTGCTGGAACAAAGCGGAAAGCTAAGCGTATTGCTGAAATCACAGAAACAGCCGTTGACACCTCAGCATATGAATATTCCCACATTCTATTCCGGGATGCCTGCCAATCTTATCATCGATGGGAGACTTGACTCCGAGGCACTTCGGTCGATGAATCTGACCAGGGCCTGGCTGGAATTTCATCTGCGGAAAAAGAAAATAGACAAGTTGGAGGATATATTTCTTGCACAGCTGGATACCCAGGGGAATTTATTCATTGATATGAAGGATAACAAGACAACCTATACGATACCAACAAAGTAACCATGAACTCAATTTAAAACATTTCAGAGAGGATAACACATGAAAAAGCAAAGCTTGATTCTTATACCGTTATTGTTTCTGTTGATAACCGGGTGCACACTGTTTAAGAAACCTCTGGATAAAAAAACAGGCTTCTCGGCAGAGCTGAATGCCCTGGATGGGCTAATCGCCGCTGAAAGCTGGGATGAAGCCGGTGAAAGCCTGATATTATGCATGGATAAGTGGAAAATCGTGAAGCCCTGGATGCAACTGGAACTGGATCATGATGTGGTCAATGAAATTGAAGAGAAACTTAACGAGTTATCTGCGTACCTGGAAACCGAAGAAAAACCGGATGCCCTTGCTATTGTCCGCACAGTCAGACACATCTGGGGGGATATAGGCTCCAAATAAGATTAACCATTTCATTAATTTCATGCCAAGCATCACTAAAATCACCCAAATCACCCGCTAACTCTCCCGAGAGTGTGAACACATTCTGTGAACCAACAGGTTAAAAAGAAAATGCACCATGTTGAATACAGAATGAATATCTGCAAAGGAGTAATACGACCTATAATATCCAAGATAGATTGATATGAAAGCGTATATCAATGCAGCAGATAACGAGTTGCTGACCGTATATGCTTTCATTTGTCATGTAAATTGTTGTAAAATAGTGCTAAGGAGAGTATAATTCGGTTAAGGGTACCAGTCGGCAAAGAGTGTCCACATGTGTGGGGAATCAAATTAAAGGTGAAAACATGCAAACTGAAAATTTGATAGTAAGAAGGTTCAATCATGATGATATTACGGACTTTACTGAACTAATCAGAGATAAAATGTCTTCTGTCTATTCGAAATACGATTATCAATATCCGGTAGATGACATCAGCTTAAGAGAGATTCTGAATTATTTCACAAAATCAGATGAATTTTTCGCTGTTGTATTAAAAACATCTGCAAAAGTAATTGGATTTCTCACCTTGAATAACTGCGGGGAACCAAGAGTAAGAAACCTTGGATACTGCATTCATTCACAGTATCAAGGTAAAGGATACGGAACTGAGGCAGTGATTGAACTGATAAGATATGTAAAAGAAGAATTAAAGTTGAAAAAACTGATAACCGGTACGGCACAGGAGAATATTCCATCTGTACGATTATTAACTTCAGTTGGTTTCATGAAAACTGGTGAAAGCAGTGCCAGTTTTGTTAAAGATGAAAAAGGAAATCCAGTTGAATTCTTAGGCTTTTCATACGAACTATTGCTCGATTAACCAAAGGCGATTTCTGAAATCCTATTAATTCCAAATACTCTTTGAAATTGGAGGTTGAAATGGGTAAGGAAGAAAACAAACAAATTGTTATTGGGGTCAGCCTTTGTTACACTCTTGTATTTACCTTTATCTTTCTATTGACAAGATTGTTACCATTACTTTTTGCCAGAATGGAACTACAACAGGTGATAAAATCTTATCTATCTACATTTATTGTTTTGTTACTCATTTTAGTTTGCCTTTTTGCTTTTGCTTACAAACTAAGAATATATTCAAGACCACAGAATCATCCTTTGATTTTACTCATCAGCGGAACATTATTGATGATTAGTGCAGTAATTAGCTTTAGCAAT
>JAEZBW010000625.1 GCA_023426765.1 Bacillota bacterium | reverse complement strand
ATATACCATTGTCTGGATGGCAGGATTTCCGTTTCCTTTCCGCAGCGTTCATGAACCGCGACCGTATGGGTTAATTCTTCAGATTTGATCAGCAGATTGTTCTCTGCAAGGCGCGTGACAATCTCCTTCCGGGCCTGGATTACAGATAAGCCGGCAACATGCGGAACCTCTTGATCCATCGTTCCATCAGGCAAAATCACCTTTCTGTACGGAAGTTTATGCTTTTCAACCCATTCAGCGTCGGTGCTGTCGCCATAGGTACAGCACATGACAACCCCTGTTCCCTTATCAATTCCGACCTTCTCATCGGTCAGAATGGGAACAGTGTATTGATACAGCGGAACAATAGCGGTTTTACCGACGAACCTTGCATATCTTTCATCCTGAGGGTTCACAAAAAGGCAGACACAGCCGTACAGAAGCTCCGGCCTTGTTGTGGCTACAAGCAGTTCCTCCCCATCTGCAAAGAACCGGATGGTGTGAAAGAGGGTATCCTTATCTACGGTTTCCAGTTCGGCCTGTGCGATGGAGGTTCTGCATTCGGTACACCACAGCACTGGAGACTCCTTCATATAGGCCTTTCCCTTGCGGTACAGATCAATGAAGGATTTTTGTGAAATACGCTGAGCCTTCGGTTCAATGGTTTTATACCGAAGTGACCAATCCACCGAAAAGCCAAGGGATTTCCACAGATCCTCGAACTCTTTTTCATACTTCTCTGTTGTGTTCAGACATAAGGAAATGAATTCACTTCGTGCCATATCCTTCGCCCGAATGCCTTCATCCCGTTCAACAAGCCTTTCGGTTGGCAGCCCGTTGTCATCGAAACCAAATGGATAAAAAACATTTTCCCCCTGCATCCGGTGGAAACGAGCGATCATTTCAGCCTGCGTATAGGAAAAGATATGGCCGATATGCAGGCTGCCGCTTACCGTTGGCGGCGGGGTGTCGATGGAATAAACCGGTTTGTTGTTGCTGTGATCAAACCTGTAGATTGCATTCTCCTGCCAGAATCGCTGCATCTCTTTTTCTGTTTGTTTGAAATCATAATGCTTTTCCATAATCTTCCCTCCATATTGCGTTGCTGTGAGTCCCTGGGGCGGTTCTGGATGACACAAAATTTATGGCAACCAGTTCGACGTAGTTGACATAGGTTTTAAGTCAAATAGAACCGTCCCACTGACTCAAAACAAAAAGTTCGCCGAAAGCTTATGCTTAGGGCGAACTGTTAGGTCCGTGGTACCACCTTTTTTCAGATATTGCTATCTGCACTCTGCCAATACGGGATCTTCTCCGATATTGCTTTCCGGGTAACGGCGGAAACTTCCGTTGAAGCCTACTCGAAATAAATCCTTTCGGTTCACAGCTCAAAGGCTACTTCCATACTTCCTTCACGAAGATTTTCACCGGCCATCTTCTCTCTGTGCTTTCGGAGAGTACGTACTCCTCCTTGTCAACGCTTGTTTTGCCTGTGTTCATTTTTTCCTATCATAGTTCATTGCATCTCAAATGTCAATACATTAAGCATACATTAATTTCTATTGGTGAGTTTATCTTGCATTTTGCAATATATATTTGACATATAGCAATCTATACATTACAATAACAGTTATAGAGGTGATTCAATGGAGAACATGAAGAACATCAAATTAAAGCTTGCACGCATAGAGAAAAATTTATCGCAGGAGCAGCTTGCCGATCTTACCGGTGTGACCCGGCAAACCATCGGATTGATTGAGTCTGGGAATTATAACCCCACACTGAAGCTGTGTATATCCATTTGTAAAGCACTGAACAAGACGCTGGATGATATTTTTTGGGAGGATGACAGATATGAAAAGAAGTAAAATTGCGGATGAAAGGGTACAGGCACAAACCCATCAATTTGGTTTTCAGGCAAGAATCTTCATGTCGTCCCTGCTGGCCCTGGATCTCATGGGAAAGATTTTCATATTGAAACAGGAGCCTTCCTATTGGGTGACAGAAGCTCTTATATTTGTTGCGGGTTTTTCCTGGTATATCATCCGGTGTGCTTTTGCAGGACTTTTCATATTACCCGAAAACTCAACACAAAAGAAACGGCTGAAGCTGCAAATGATTCTTACCGGAATTATTCTGGGACTCATCTTCGCGATAACATTCATTGCATTTTATCAACCGATTCAACAACAAGGCTTCACACAAATTTTACTGTTTATATTATTGGTTTTGGGGGTTCTTCTTGCAGTATACTTCAGTATCATCTGGATTTTGGTGAGAATCTCTCTGCAGTCCCTGAAAAATAAAATGGAGGAATAGGTGTGATGCCAGATAAGGTATTTAAAACTTCCATCGAGGAATTATACCGTCGGAAGAAAGCATTTACAACTCTGCTCACCTGTACATATATTGGGATTTGTGTTTCAGTGCCCGATTTTATCATCTCATCGCCTGAAATTGCATTGCCCGCAGCCATTTTCCTGGCATTACTGTTTTGTATACTAAGATGGGCTGCCAATAAAACGATGATGAAACAGAAGGTTGCGAAAGTGACCCTCTCAAATGAGTTCCTCGAAAGAAGTCTGAAGGACTCGAGTGACAAAATTCTTTATGAGGAGATTAAAAACCTGTACATTAAAAACACCGTTCAGCATTGCCCACGGGAATTGAAAATAACTTTCGCCAACCGAAAAACACTGCACATCAATGCGCTTGAAGAACTCGAACAGTTTGCAGCAGAACTCACCGGTTTGCTGCCAAAACACATCCCTGTGCGCAAATTCAAAGAGCCATTGGATTATGATCATCCTTTATTCTATGTGTTTTTCGGGCTGCTTTACGGTGTAGTCACCACAACTGTAATCCGGCTGTCGTTGCAATTACACGTGAAGGATTTTCGATACCTTCAGCTTTCAGTCGCTTTTTTCCTGCTTGTATTCGGTATTCTTTGGATGATTCAAAAACCGGGACGAGGCCGGTATGGAAAAAAAGGGGCCATGGGTGACTATATTTTTGGAATACTCACCCTCTGTGCCGGATTATGCTGCCTTATTATGATATAGCTAGGATTAGGCTGTTCATACTTCCATGAAAAATGGTTTGCGAATGGTCGAATATAAAGAAAAAGGGGTTTACTGATTATTGTATTTCAAAATTTCTTGTGATATTGAAATAACGCAATGTGAAAGGCCATCCCGTTTTTAAGGATGGCCTTTCATGTCCTGTTTATCACACTGTCATTTATCCCGATAATCAAAAACGCGTTTGGACTTTTTCTCGGAGCGCGGTAAATCTCCCAGGTTCATGCATTCACATTGGATCTTAATCCCGATTTTCTGCTTGAAAATATGCTGAATCACTTCACTGACCATCGCCTTATCCGCTTCCCTGCGGGTTTCAACCTTTAAGGTCATATTATCCTTGCCGTCTATATGCTCGATCACTACCTGGTACTCGCTGGACAGGCCGTCCACAGTCTTTAGTGCATCTTCTATCTGACCCGGATAAATGTTGACGCCTTTTACCTTGATCATATCATCGGTTCTTCCAATAATTCGATCGATCATCGGGTACTCCCTGCCGCAGCTGCACTTATGGGGTATAATACGCGTAAGGTCATGGGTACGGTACCGAATGAGCGGCGCGGCTGCTTTTTTCAGCGTTGTAATCACCAATTCGCCGAATTCTCCGTCCGGGAGAACCTTTCCTGTAGCGGGGTCAATGATCTCAAAATAGAAAAAGTCATTCCAATAATGGATTCCTTCATGCTTTTCACAATCGATCCCGATGCCGGGTCCATACATTTCGGTCAACCCATAAATATCAAACAATTCTATCTCAAGCTCATTGGCAATGCGCTCGCGCATTAAATCACCCCAGCGCTCGGAACCGATAACCCCGCGCTTCAGCTTGATTTTGTCCCGAATACCTCTTTTCTGCACCTCTTCGGCAAGAAGCAGCGCATAGGACGAGGTAGCGCAAAGAACAGTGGATTGCAGATCCATCATCAGCTGCAGTTGTTTATCAGTGTTCCCTGGACCGACGGGAATGGCCATAGCTCCCAGTTTTTCACAGCCTGCCTGAAATCCGATGCCCGCAGTCCATAAACCATACCCCGGAGTGATATGGATGCGGTCAAGCTTTGTTATCCCCGCGATTTCATAGCAGCGGGCGAACATCACAGCCCAGTTCTCCACATCTTCCCGGGTATAGGGGATGATAACGGGGTTTCCCGTGGTTCCCGATGAAGAATGGATCCGGACAACCTCTTCATCCGGCACAGCCTGAAGCCCCAGCGGGTAGGCCTCCCGAAGCTCATGCTTGTCGCTGAAGGGCAGGCCTTCAAAGTCCTCCATGGTGCTGATTCCGTCGGTATCCGCCTGCTTCTCCGAATAAACCTTCTGGTAGAACGGGCTGTTCTTCGCCGCATACAGGACAGCATTTCTCAACGTGGTAAAGTCGACTGCGTTCTGCATCTATTTCATCTCCTTCGCAGCTTTAATGCCTGCGTCAAACGCTTTCACATTCAAATCAAAAAACTTTGGCTTTACATTGTCCCGAATGGCTTGTACCAGGCTTTCCCTGGATACATCCAAAACACCAAGACCGAATGCCACACCGAGCAGCACTGTGTTGGCCGCCTTTACCGATCCGCATTCTCTGGCGATGGTGTCTGCATCAATAAAAACCGCGCTGCTGTTTTGCGTTATATAATCCTTCATTTTTGCGGTATCATAGCCGGTTTTTCCAAGAGTAGCAGAAACCGGTGTGATGGTCGCTGTATTGATGATGGCTTGTCCGCTTCTTTTCAATTGAGGTAAGCTTCTGGCCCCTTCACATACTTCGAAGGAGAGCAGCAGATCCGCGGTACCGGCTGGAATATAGGCTGAATGGGCGTCACCGGTTCTGACATGGCTGACAACGCAACCACCGCGCTGGCTCATGCCAATGGTTTCACCCGTTCTTGCATTTCTGCCTTCCAGAACCGCACTGGCCGCCAAAATTTTGGATGCGAGAATGGTTCCCTGCCCGCCAACGCCTGAAATGATAATATTCATAACCGACCCTCCTGATGAATGCTGTTCGTGGGGCATACATTCACACACAGCCCGCAGCCGTAGCATAAGGTATCATTAATTTCCACCTTGCCATTCGTGACGGACATGGCCGGGCAGCCAATTTCCCGGATGCACTTGCGGCAGCCGGTGCAGTTTTCGGTTCGATACACTGCCTGAGGCTTGATTAAAGCAATGCATGGAGCTTCAAATATGATCACGCTGACACCGTCATATTCAGCAGCGTTTTTTACTGTATCAATGGATTTTTTCTGGTCAAAGGGGTTCAGTCTTTCAACAAAGCCAACATTCAGCGCTTTTACAACCGAATAAATGTCTATTTTCTGAGTCATCGTATCCATCATGGTTTTCCCGGTGCCGGGATGGGGCTGGTGTCCGGTCATGGCCGTGGTGGAATTATCCAGAATGATCACGTTAATGTTGGTCTGGTTGTAAACTGCATTCGCCAGGCCCGTCATGCCCGATGCAAAGAACGTGCTGTCACCGATAAAGGCAAAAGCATATGTATCGGGTTCGGCCTTTTTAATACCCTGGGCTATGGTGATACCAGCACCCATGCAAAGGCAGGTATCGGTCATCTCCAGCGGCTTGCCGTTACCAAGCGTATAGCATCCGATGTCACCGCAGAATACGGCTTTCTTCCCCTGCATCGCTTTTTTTACGGCGTAAAAGCTTGCCCGGTGAGGACACCCTGCACATAAAACCGGTGCGCGCATGGGAAGTTCTATCGGAGGTGTTACGGTATTGGACGCCAGTTCTACACCTATATACTTTTCTATGAATTTCAGCGTATTGTCAAACTTCAGCTCTCCCGCAGGTGATACGAAACCATTCAGTTTACCATAAATAGGGCGGCGGAGTTCCTTCATGGCCAATACCTGATAAAGCTGCTCTTCAATGACCGGATCCAATTCTTCCAGCACCAGAACCTTTTCAACCCGTTTCAGGAATTCCTCGTAAAGCCCGTTTGGCGGCGGGAATACCGCCCCGGATTTTAGTAATGTCACATCTAAATGAAAGGCTTCAATAATATCTTTCACGATGGCATACGTGACGCCGCCGGCAGCAATTCCGCATTTGCCCTCCCCTTCAATGCGGTTGAAGGGAACATGATCGAACAGTTCGGAGATTTCCTGCTGCTGCTTTTCTATCTCAAGATGCCTGCGATAGGAAAGTGGCGGAAAGATCACCCATTTCGGATCCTTAATAAAACCTTCGGGTTGATATTCGTAAACACTTCCGGCTGTTTCAACGGTACCGCTGCTGTGGCATACCTTCGTGGTAGGCCGGAGAATCACCGGCAAATGCAGTTTTTCGGACAGTTCAAAGGCATATTGAGCCATCTCATAGGCTTCTTCCGGAGAAGATGGATCCAAAACAGGGATATTGGCGAATTTTCCGAAATGACGGGTGTCCTGCTCTGTCTGCGAAGAAATGGGGCCTGGATCATCCGCAACCACTACCACCATTCCGCCTTTTGTGCCGATCACGCCCAGGCTCATCAACGGATCGGAAGCTACGTTCAAGCCTACCTGCTTCATGGTCACCATGCTTCTTGTACCGCAGTACGAAGCACCCGCCGCAATTTCCAATGCAGCCTTTTCATTTGTTGACCATTCTACGTTAATCCTGCCGTCCCTGTTGTAGTGCGCAACACTTTCGAGAACCTCGGTAGAGGGTGTCCCAGGATATCCACAGACAACTTTTACGCCTGCGTGCACTGCACCAAGGGCTATAGCCATGTTTCCCAGAAGAATTTCCTTCAAAATAATCATCCTTTACGTTATTTATGTCAAGCAATATTGTATCTCAACTTTAGTTGGATGCAAACAAGTTTCTTGCGGTCAGGAAGATTCTTCGCTGTGCTCAGAATTTCCAAACACGCTGTACACCACGATAAATGAAGCGAAGCTTGTCATTCTGAGTGCAACGAATAATCTCACCCATAGAAGATCCTTCGCTGCGCTCATAATAATACTTTCATAACAATAACAGCCTCGCCCGTTTCAAAGGATACAAGCCAGGGTTACCAGTAATGCTGCGGTGATGAGC
>JAEZBW010000562.1 GCA_023426765.1 Bacillota bacterium | reverse complement strand
CCGTATAGGTGTCGAAGGTTTTGAAGACGGGATAAAAGGTATAACTGTGTACCAGTCTTCCGCCCTCCATTCCCAGAATCAGACCGCCATCTTCCAGCTTCTGCAGGTGATCCAGCTTCAGCATTCTCAAGATGATCTGATCAAAATCATCCCGGGAAATGCTCCGGAAGGGGGAAAGCGACAGAACCTGTTCTGCGAGGGCATTTTGAGATAACTCTCCTTTTCCGGCAAGCAGGCTGAGGGTTTGATGATACAAAATGCCGAACGGATATTTTAGCCTTTTGGGCGGTTCCATCCACCGCTCTTCCAGGTAAAGCAGGATCACTGCAATATTCTGAATCAGGTTCCAGGGAATTTTCCCCGGCAGGATGGCTTTTTCCTGTGGGATTCCATCATGGCAGACAAAATAGATCTCAGCCGGCTGACCTCTTCGTCCCGAACGCCCCATGCGCTGCACGAAGCTGGCCACCGCCACAGGAGAATTCACCTGAATCACCCGATCCAGACCGGCGATATCCAGACCTACTTCCAGGCTTGATGTTCCAATCACCACCACAGGCCTGTCTCCCTTCATCGCCGTCTCCGCAGCTTCGCGCAGCGTGGTAGAGATATTGCCGTGATGAACGTGAAAGTTATCTTCGTTGCGGCTTGCCGAAGCAAGGGCACGAAGCTGTACAGCCGTGGTTTCACTGCCCGCCACCGAGTTGCAGAAGATGATGCATTGCCTGTTCAGGCTTTTATTGTAAATATATTCCCAAATTCCATTCATCTATTGACTCCACACAGAACATGTGTTCTAATATAAGTAACGGGAAGGATGTCAGGAGACCGTTTGGGAAACCCAAGCCGGCTCCGGGGAGACCGTTCGGAGAATTCAAGCCGGCTCCGAGTAAAAGGAAAAGCCCGGCGGAAAGCCTCTGTTTCCTCCATTGTATGCTGTCGTAGCGCTTTTTTCAAGAGGATTGGAACGTGCTCAACCAGTATTATACTGCTCCTGAGCAATAACAAGGGAGTTGGGTTCTGAAGAATGTTTTTTAGCATTAAGCTTGATATCAAGGCGAATACCCCGGCGAAAGGCCGCAAGGCCATCGTGGATGAGGATGCTGTCATGGACTGGAAAGATGACGAAGCATATTCCTATACCTTTGAGGATGACTGGGAGGAGCAGGGCACTGCCATTCCCCCCAGGCCCGACTGTCTGCGCGGCTCCCAGCCTGAACCGCAGCCCTGTTACGACGATGAACCGCAATATTCAAATCCGGCAATCAGCAGTAAAAAGCATTCGCTGGGAGGGGTTAACCCTGCGCGGATGAAACAACTGAAAACACTGTATCAGTCCGTCGTGCGCCTGAACCATGAACGGAGTGACAATTCCTTTGTTCAGGAAGCCTGCAAGCTCGCCGATTACACGGGTGAGAAGGTCCGGCATGTTCCATTCCGTTCCTATTGGCCCACTTATGATGCCATGTCGCAAAAGCAGAAGGAATGGTATTTTTACCTTCGTTCCCAGCTGAGGGAGGGTAAATACCCGAAAACCGATCTGTCCTATTTGTTTGTTTATATCTATGAGCTGATCAACCAGGTGGGGGTAAAGGATGCAGCCGACGGCTTTATACAGCTTTGCAGCCTGTGGAACGCCTATCGTGCAGCCTATTCCATTCTCGACAAATACCTGGTGCTGTGGGTGCAGGATTATATCCTGATTTATGCCGACGGAGACTTTACAACGATGATGGCCCGCATCCCTGAAAAGTCTCTGCTCAGTCTGTTTCCAGATTCACTCGCAGGCTGTTTCATGGAAGACCCCGAAGCAGGCTTCACGCTTGACTTCATCAGCCGCTTTTCCGACTACCGCTTTTATACCGGGCAGCTGGCGCAAAGCAGCCAGGGCGGTTTATTCCTTTCACTGCTTCCAAAAGTATTTCAGGAAATCAATCAATGCCTGCTGACAGATAAAGGCAAGGGCATTTTCGGAACATACAAACCCGTGCATAGCACCGGGAAAAGGCGGATTGCCTTTCAAAACGCCATTTACAGCGGGCCGGTCACTTCGGTGTGCCAGGATGAAATGCCCTATTCCAGTTATCCGCCCCTGCGAAGCTTTTTTACTTCGGTGATCAAGGAAACCGAAAACCGTCTGCGCGAGCAGGCACAAATGAAGGGAAGGCTTCGGGGCATCCAGCTTGACCCGAAGGTTCTGTCGGTCATACAGTCCCTCATCCTGAATCAGCTGTGCCAAACGGTTGCCGAGGATGATAAGAAGAAGCTCCAGGTGGATCGGGATCGGATCATTCAGTTGATTGAAGAATCCAACCTCATCCGACAAAGGCTTCTCGAGGGGATCGATCAAATTACACGAGGGGTCAGACCGGATGATGACAGGCTTTCCACGGAGTACTCTTCCTGCCAGGGTGACAGCGATAGTGGGGAGGAAGATGATACTGCTGAGCTGGAGAGGAAAGGGACGGAAGGCTGTTTCCCTTTGAATGAAAACATGAAGGTGTATCCCACCAAGCAGTCCGCAGGTGACAAAGGTTTATCATTCCTGAAGGATAATGCTGCTTCCTTTTCTCTTGGCTCGGGCTTACCTGACGAAGCTCAAAGGACATGTATCGATTCATCCGAAAGCATCCGGGTGCAGGAAGAAAATCACAATGAACTCACCCTGCAAACAGATAATCAATCCTCCGGGGGTGAGTGGACGGGGGCTGGTTTACTGAAGCACAACCTGACGGAAAATCAGCGGGAGCTTTTGTCTTTCATACTGCAAAATGGCAGCGAGGTGGGCGAGGGCTTGATCAGCCATGCATTCCCGCAGCTGTTTTTGGAGCTTGAAATGGATGAGATCAACCAACTGGCCATGGATGCACTGGGAGATATCATTCTCACCAGAGAAGGCGGACAATGGCTTTTATATGACGAATTCAGGCCTGAACTGGAAGGAGTGTTTGCATGAGTACACTGAAAATCCCCAAACGGGTATCCACGGCATTGCTGAACTCGCTCAGCGCCGGGGTTACACCAAGGATTGGGCTGGAATATATGGCGGTGGGAAGAAAACGTGAAATAGAAACGCTGCTGGAGGATCTGGCGAATATCCGGGAGGGCGGTTCGGTTTTCCGTATCATCGTAGGGCGGTATGGCAGCGGGAAAAGCTTTCTGCTGCAGATCATCCGGAATTATGCGATGGACAGGGACTATGTCGTCACCGACGCCGATCTGTCCCCCGAAAGAAAGCTGACCGGCAACCGGGGCAGCGGTCTGGCAACCTACCGGGAACTTCTTCAGAACATGGCTACGAAGGTCAGGCCCGACGGAGGGGCGCTGAATGCCATTTTAGAGCGGTGGATTTCCACTGTCCAGATGCAGCTGATGAAGGATGAAGGTCTTTCAATGAATGACCCCCGGCTTGCCGAGCTCATGGAACTGAGCATTATGCAGGCGATTCACCGCATGGACGATCGCGTTCACGGTTATGATTTCGCCCGGGTACTCAGTGCTTTCTGGCAGGGGCACCGCACAGGCTGTGACGAGATGAAAAACGCAGCGCTGAAATGGCTGAGGGGGGAGTATCAAACCAAAACCGAAGCCAATACCGAGCTTGGCGTCCGTGTGATCATCGACGATGATACCTGGTTTGACTATATCAAGCTGATGTCCGATTTTGTAAAACAACTGGGTTATGCGGGCCTGATCATGCTGCTGGATGAAGGGGTTAACCTATACAAGATCTCCAACACCCAGTCCCGCAACAACAATTATGAAAAACTTCTAAACATGTTTAACGATACGATGCAGGGGAAGGTTCAGGGGCTGGGGGTATACCTTTGCGGCACTCCGCAGTTTGTCGAGGATAACCGCCGAGGCCTGTTCAGCTATGAAGCGCTTCGCACCAGGCTGGCCGGCAGCCGCTTTGCCAAAGAACTGAAGGATATGCAGGGGCCGTTAATCTATCTGGACAAACTGACCTATGAAGAACTATTTGTATTGCTGCATAAAATTCTGGAAATCCATGTATTGCATTATAGCTGGGACGGCGGGGTCTCCGAGGACGACCTGCTATTCTTCCTGCAGCAGGCTGTAAACCGGATTGGGGCCGATGAATGGCTTACGCCCCGGGAAATCGTGCGGGATTTCATCTCTGTTTTAAACCTTGTGCGGCAAAACCCGGATTTGACGTTTAAAAAGCTTGTCACCGGAGACTTGTTTAAAACCACCCCTCCTGCTGAAAATAACAGCACCGAAGACAACGATGCGGCGGAGTTTGACTTATGAGCGAAAATGTTTTTTACAGGCTGGCTCCTTTTATCCAGGAATTTATTTACCGGAACAATTGGACCGAGCTTCGTGCCATTCAGGTGGAAGCCTGCAGGGTACTCTTCGAAACCGACGCTCACCTGCTGTTATCCTCCGGTACGGCTTCGGGAAAGACCGAGGCTGCATTCCTGCCGGTATTAACCCTTCTAACCGAGGATCCGCCGGCTTCTGTGGGCGTACTGTACATCGCTCCGATCAAAGCCTTAATCAACGACCAGTTCTTAAGGCTGAACGATCTGCTAAAAGAGGCAGACATTCCGGTATGGCACTGGCATGGGGATGTGCCTGGTTCCCATAAACAGAAAATGATCAAAAACCCGTCGGGGGTGCTGCAGATCACACCGGAATCGCTTGAAAGTCTGCTGATCAACAAAAACCGGGACCTGGTGAGAATTTTCGGGGATTTGCGTTTTGTCATCATCGATGAAGTGCATGCGTTTATGGGAACCGACCGCGGAATTCAGGTTCTGTGCCAGCTGGAAAGGCTGCAGCGGTATATCCGCACCAAACCCAGGCGAATAGGGCTGTCCGCAACCCTGGGTGATTACAGTCTTGCGGAAAAGTGGCTTGCATCCGGTACCGACAAAGCGGTTGTCACCCCGCAGGTGAAGGCAGGTTCTCAGAAAGTTCGCATTGCGGTAGAGCATTTTTATGAAGAGCCTGATGACGGGGATAAAAAAAAAGCCCTTTTAATGCAGGGCAGCCCGGTTAAGCCATTCGAATACGTCAACCCTGTTAAGGTTGATAATGTTCTATACCTGGATGAAAAGTATATTGGAGCACCTTTTTCACAGAGCGATACAGTTGAATTCAACCAACCTGCGGCAACAGCACCGCCTTTTTGGAGTTACCTGTATGAAAAAACAAAAGACCGCAAGTGCATCATTTTCTCCAACCTGCGGGAACATGCGGAATCATCCATTGCAACCTTAAGACAGCTTGCCGAGCTGAAAAACAGTCCAGATATCTATCATGTCCACCATGGCAGCATTTCGGCATCCCTTCGCGAAACCGCCGAGACAACCATGAAGGAAATGAATGGCCCGGTGGTTATCGGCGCAACCGTATCCCTGGAGCTTGGCATTGATATTGGCAGGCTGGAGAGGATCATCCAGCTGGAAGCACCTGCCTCGGTTTCATCTTTTCTGCAGCGGCTTGGAAGATCGGGCCGAAGGGGGAATCCTTCTGAAATGTGGTTTTTGTGCCGCGAGCAAAAGCCTTCCGGCGTGCCGATACTGCCCTATCAGATCCCCTGGCGGCTGCTGCAGTCTGTGGCTATCATTCGGCTGTATCTGGAGGAACGCTGGGTAGAACCGGCTGTCAGCAGGAAATACCCGCTGGGAATGCTCTACCATCAGACCATGAGCGTAATCCTCTCCACGGGAGAAGTAACCCTGCCGGTTCTGGAAAAACGTATTCTAGGCATGGCGTGCTTTTGTCATACTTCATCTCAGGATTTCCGCACACTCATAGAACATCTGCTTGCACTGGAGCATTTACAGCTTACCGACGAACAGGGGCTTATCATCGGCCTGGAGGGAGAGAAGATCACGTCAAGCTTCAGGTTCCTGGCGGTATTCCCCGAGGACGACGAGTATACGGTTAATTCCGAATCGGGACAAATTGGGAAGATTGAAATACCCCCGCCGGTGGGGGAAAGGATCACGATAGCAGGGCGCAACTGGGAAGTTGTCGATTTTGACATGAAGCAAAAAACCGTATTTGTAAAGAAGGTGAAAGGCAAAATCAATACCTTCTGGGTTGGCGGTTCCATGCACATCCATAACCGGGTGGTTGAAAAAATACACAGGGTTTTATCGGATAAAAGCGACTATCCCTGGCTGAAGCCGGGTGCGGCCAGCCGACTGGCAGAGACAAGGGTTCTTGCCGAAAAAACCGGAATACTTGAAAAACAGGTGTTCAGCCTGGGAGGTAACACCGTCATGCTGCTGCCCTGGCTGGGCTCTGTAGATTATTATGTGTTGTTGGCACTCATCCGGCATTTCCTGAAGGAACGCTTTGATCTGAAAAGCCTTGGCGGGCAGGCACCGTATTTTATCCTTGCGAAGCTTGGAGCAGGTAATGTTGACGAATTTACAGCCGCCGTACGGGGCATATTCGATACAGAACTGAATTTATTGACTGTCTTCAGCGAAGATGAGCTGGATAATCTGATTCAAAGTATTGAATATAAAACCCCGAAATTTAACGTCTTTATCCCCAAAGCTCTTCTGCACAAGGGATACATAACAGACTTCGTACACCTGGAGACCCTGAAACAGGCAGTTCAAAACCTGCATTAAGTCCCAAAAGGTAAGGTACCTGAGCCCAATAGTTAAAATGAGCCAAGGAACCTGGGCCCCGCCCAGTGGTCAAGTTGAGCCAAAATACTTGCGGATCATATTGTCGGTAACCCCTTTTTCACGGCAAACCTCCGCATAGAAGGAACCGCTGCGCTGTAAAGTGCGCTGCTGGGTTTCAAAGTTTACCCGGATCAGACCGAATGGAGCGGATTCTCCTTCAGCCCATTCAAAATTGTCCATCAGTGTCCAGTGGTAATAACGTTGTACAGGGATGCCTTCGCTGCATAGCCTGGAAACCTCGTACAGATGATCATAAATGAATCGGGCACGGAAGGCGTCTTTTTTATCACAGGTTCCATTTTCGGTGATCCAGATGGGAGCTTTCAGCTTTTCATAATACCTTTTGCATATTTGTGAAAGCCCATCCGGATAAATTTCCCAACCCAAATCATTCCGGGGATTTTGTGTAAAGAAGGTGCTGCGGAACCCCTTGCATTGAACAGCTGAGCGTGTATAATAATTGATTCCGATAAAGTCATAGTATTTTCCCGTTCCCAGGGGTGCGCCTTTTCCAATGGGAAAGCGCAGCTTTCCGTCCGCCATGGATAATACAAGCGCTTCCTGAAACAAATAATCCATGATCCTTGCGGCTAAGATGTTAAAGGGGTTCCTCGCCGAAAGGGGATGAAAAACACGCAGGGCATTTGCGATGCCCACCTTTGTTTCACCGCTGAACCGGCTTTGCTGCCGTATGCGATGAATGGCCTGGTAAGCCCTGATGTGGCATAGAACCATATTCCGGAAAACCTTCATGACAAGCTTGATGTCTTTTTTTCCGGGAGGCCACTCACCGAAGTAATACCCCAGAACACCATATACATTCGGCTCATTGATAGTGATGTATTCGCTGACAAGATCCCCCAGGTTTGAAACGACATATGTAACGTAACGTTCGAAGAGCTCAACAACCTTTTCGTTTTCAAACTCTCCCTCTTCAACAAGCCAAAGGGGATGGGAGAAATGATGCAGCGTCACGAGAGGCCGGATGCCATTGCGTATCAATTCAGTGATCTCATCCCGGTAATGGAAGATCGCATCCTGGTCGAACTCACCCTTGCGGGGCTCAATCCGGCTCCATTCTACACTCATCCGGTATACCTGTTGATTTAAGATTTTCATCCACCCGATATCTTCTGAATACCGGTTCCAGTGATCATTCGCCCGGATACAGGTGGAACCGTCTTTAATGTGCCCGTCAATACACCATTTGTACCAATTGCTTTTTGTAATTCCACCCTCAATTTGTGCACCCGCAGTGGCTGATCCCATTAAAAAATCGGACGGCAGTTTAAAAGCTTTCATTTGACTTCCTCCTTTTCAGAGGTTTCATTGAAATAGTGATGAATTGAGCACAAACTGGGCTGTGATAGGCTGTTGCCGTTTATTACTATATCATAATTTTCCGAAAATGGCAAGAAAAGATACCACTGTCTCTTCAGAGAGGAGGTATCGTATAAGGCGTTTCAATATACAGCTTTATCTCTTCAATTGTTTTAAACGTTCCCATGGCAATCATGGTTTTTGCCACCAGGGTTTCGGTATTAAAGTCTCCCGCCAGAATAATCCTGTCTTTTGGCAGATTGCTGCCCACTTCATAGATGCCGTATTCCACCCCTTCTTCAAGGCATTGCGTTGTCAGCACGACAACCAGGCCCGCATCGATCAGTTCATTCATTTTTCCGGAAAGGTTGTACTGGCTGTCGGGAATGCCCCCAAGACCAAAGCTTTCAATGATGATTCCGTCATAATGCTCGCAGATGAAGTCAAAAATATCGGAACGCATCCCGGGAGTTAATTTTATAACAAGAATCCTGTCATTGTATTGGGTTCGTATTATCAGCGCTTCGGTGATTTCTTTCTGCCTGAACTGGCTGAATACCCTGCTGTCATATTGAACCTTCTGGTGCTTGATTCGTGCAAAAACAGGGAAGCTGACGCTTTCAAATGCGTCATAGGATTTTGTCCGGAC